>JAGHCP010000079.1 GCA_021160415.1 Desulfurococcales archaeon | reverse complement strand
TTAACTGGGTGGAGTTAGCTGCTAAGCTGGCTGAAGATCTGAGAGCTAAGGATTTATTCCTTAAAGATGTGAAGAGTGCAGGTGTCTACTTAAATTTCTTTGTGAAGTACCCAGATTACTCAAAGAAAGTGTTGACGAGTGTCAAGGAGCTAGGTGAGGGTTACGGGAGGCCAGTAATTTGGGAAGGGAAGAGAATTGTCGTTGAGTACGTATCCGCTAATCCTGTTCATCCTCTCCACATCGGTTCCGGAAGGAATGCAGTTCTGGGGGATTTTATTTACAGGATTCTGAAATTTTCGGGCGCGGAGGTTCAGAGAAGGTACTATGTTGATGATGTCGGTCTTCAGGTAGCTTACTTAGGCTATGGTTACATAAAGCTAGGGAAGCCCAACCCTCCCGCAGGGATGAAGCCCGATCATTACTATGGATTAATCTACGCCGCCACGACGACCATAATAGACATCCTTAAGCTCAAGAAAGAATTAGATGTGAAGAAGAGTTCAGGAAACAATGAGAGAGTACTTGAGTTGTCAAGGCAGATAGATGAACTAATGAGTGATCTCGCAAGGATCAAAGAGAAAATACCTGAAGAGATTGACGCCCTTCTCAACGCCTTATCGCGTGTCGAGGACCCGGAAAGTGAGGTAAATGAATTAATGCGTAAGTATGAAGCCGGAGATAAGGACTCAGAGCCTGTTAGGGAGGTCGCGTCTAAGGTTGTTGAAGGTATTCGTAAGACATTAGAGAGCCTCGGGATTGAAATGGACGTTTGGGACTGGGAGAGCGACTTAATCAGGAGTGGAATGGTCGATAAGGTGCTCAGAGAGGCTAGGGAGTCCCTGCACTTCACGGAGCATAAAGGTGTCCCAGCCCTTCAATTCGAAGGGCTGCTAAAAGACCCTGCCTTAAGGAAGAAGTTACGTATCCCGGAGGGTTTAGATATCCCTCCCTTAATCCTCGTTAGGAAGAACGGCTCGACACTGTACACCACTCGGGACATAGCCTACACGCTGAAGAAGTTTCGCGAGTTCGATGCAGACCTCGTCATAAACGTCATAGCGGTCGAGCAGACCCTCCCTCAAGCACAGCTTAGATTAGCCCTACACGCCCTAGGGCATGCCCGAGAGGCCGAATCCCTAATCCACTACAAGTATGAAATGGTTAACCTACCTGGCACTTCCATGTCTGGAAGAAGAGGTAGGTATGTAACTGTGGATGAAGTTCTGGAGAAGATGACGACATTAGTACAGGAGCTCATGAAAGGCAAAAAAAGTGAAGCCGGTGATAAGGCTTTGAAGATCGCCCGCTCCGCGTTCAAATATATGATGCTCTCAGCGTCTCCATCTAAGACTCTAGTTTTCGATTTGAGGAAGGCACTGGACACGAATCAGCTTTCAGGTCCTTACCTTCAATACACGTATGCAAGAGCGAACTCTGTGCTGGAGAAAGCCGGCGAGGTTGAGTGGGACACTGTTGACTTCTCTGCTACGTCTCAAGGGTTGAGGAGGAGATTGATCTGGCTGATCGGTAAGTTCCCTTCAGTAATGAGTAAGGTGGCATCCGAGCTTCACCCTGAGGATCTGGTCCACTTCCTCAACGAAGTTGCAGACGCCTTCAATGCGTGGTATGACAAGGAACCCATACTCAAAGAAGGGGATCGAGGGGTAAGGGCCTTAAAACTAGCAATAACGGCGTCTGTAAAGACCGTGCTGGGGACAGGGATGAGCGTGTTAGGGTTAGATGTTCTTCGCCGTATTTGAAAGGATACTTGATTTAGGGGATGTATTAACCTCTTTTAAGCTGTGCTGATAGGTTAATGTATTGGGTGAGTGAGGAATGCCTGAGAATAAGGAAATAGAGTTAAGGGTTGAGACAGCCCGCCAGAAGGACGTAGGGAGGAAGATAGCCAGGATTAGCAAGCCAAGCATGAAAGAGTTAGGGATCAATTACGGGGATTTCATAGAGGTGGAAGGCCCTAAGGGATCCATAATACTTCAGGTGTGGCCTGCACTCAGAGATGATGAGGAAGACATCATAAGGGTGGATGGTTATACAAGGGAAGCAATAGGTGTTGGTGTTGGGGACTACGTTAAGGTAAGGAAGGCCAAAGTAGATAAAGGCGTTAAGGTTGTTTTAGCTCCTACGGTCCCCATGATGTTCGATGAAAGCTTTGCAGAGTACGTCAAAGATCAGTTACTTTACAAGGCTGTTAAGAGAGGGGAAATAGTGTTTGTGTTTTACCCTCTGTTCGGTGAGCCTCTTCGATTCGTAGTTGTATCCACACATCCGACGCAAGCGGTGACAGTGGAGGACGATACGCGCGTGGAGATAAGGAAGGAACCGGTTAAGGAGGGAGAGGCGTTAGCTAGAGCAGTCCCTAGGGTGACATGGGAAGACATAGGGGACTTGGAGGAAGTGAAGGAGAGGATAAGGGAGATCGTTGAGCTACCGATGAGGCATCCCGAGCTTTTCAAGCATCTAGGCATCGAACCCCCTAAAGGCGTTCTCCTCTACGGTCCTCCCGGTGTTGGTAAAACGCTGCTGGCTAAGGCTCTAGCCAATGAGATAGGTGCATACTTCCGAGCTATAAACGGCCCTGAAATTATGAGTAAGTTCTACGGCGAGTCTGAGCAGAAGCTCAGGGAGATATTCGAGGAGGCTGAGAAGAACGCCCCCGCAATCATATTCATCGACGAGATAGATGCGATAGCTCCGAAGAGGGAGGAAGTGACTGGCGAGGTCGAGAAAAGAGTTGTCGCTCAGCTCCTTACACTTATGGATGGCTTGAAAGGTAGGGGCAAGATAATCGTTATAGGGGCAACTAACAGGGTGGATGCATTAGATCCGGCGTTAAGGAGGCCGGGGAGGTTTGACAGAGAAATCGAAATACCTCCCCCAGATAAGAGGGCAAGGAAAGCCATTCTTGAGGTCCATACTAGGAACGTACCTCTAGCTCAGGACGTCAATTTAGAAGAAATCGCGGACATAACTAATGGTTTCACGGGTGCTGACATTGCGGCGCTGGTTAAGGAGGCCGCTATGTCTGCGTTAAGGCGTTTCCTAAGGACGGAGAAGATAGATCTCGATAAACCAATCCCACCTGACCTTCTCAAGAGGCTTGAAGTTACGAAAGCTGACTTCATGGATGCTTTAAAAATCGTTCACCCGACACTTATGCGTGAGGTGCTTGTTGAGGTTCCTGAGGTTAGGTGGGATGATATTGGTGGTTTGGAGGATGTTAAGCAGCAGTTGAGGGAGGCTA
>JAGHCP010000038.1 GCA_021160415.1 Desulfurococcales archaeon | reverse complement strand
CTATGTGCCTCCTCAACCACCAGGATTGTTACGTCGGGGGAAGCTCTCCTTAAGTAGTGCACTGACCGAATGATCGCTTCAGCGATGAGGTCCTGCATGGAGGGACTCTCAATCTTGGAGAGGTTTAAAGCCTTACACCCTGTGAGAAGCTCTTCCGGTTTTAACCAGGTGACGCCTTTCCCCGCCAGTGAGTCTATGTAGGGCCGCAGAGAGGCAACGACCTCCTTACCCACCCCAACAGCCTCAGGGGTTTCAGGATCAGCGATATAGTCGAGAAGTAGGTGCGGGGTCACTTCCTCACCGTAGAACTCGTAAGCATTGAGGAGAATGCGGTGGAGGGCAGCCCTCTGAAGCGATCCCAACCTGAAGGCCCTCGCTAACGAGTCGGAGACCTCCTCCGCCGCCGTATTAGCCGACCTCCCCATGAGGGCTATTGGGTTAAGCCTTTCCTCGGCTGCGTTGATCTCTTCACACACTCCTGATGCGTACTCCCCGTGAAAGTCGATCACTACAGCGTTGAGCCCCTCACTCACCGCCCCCTGAAGGAGTTGCTTCACCACGGATGTTTTACCGGCGCCTGAAGATCCTAAAACAACCAAGTGGTTCGCCTCACCTACGTTGAAGGTCAACGTTACGGGAGCCCCACGCCTTAAGCCACCCTTCAAAGAACCCTTAACCTCCCCCACAACAACGCCTCCTGCCGCAGGGGTTACGGCCTCCTCCCACTTAGGGAGTATCGAGAATGCCAGGGGGAGGGTCACAGGCCCGAAGAAACCGAGAGCCGCGGAAAGGACTGAGCTCAGCGGGTAGTTAATCCCTCTAGCCACGGACGAGTATGCAGCGAAGAATGCCGTCAGGGAAGACGCCGCTATGAAGGTAGGTGTGAGAAAGGTTTCAGGGGGTGATGGTAAGCCCGCGTAGTTGCTTAGAAGACTCCACCCAGACGTAACGGTAATCACTATGCCGACACCGCCGATGAATGCAGGGAGAACGCCCCTCCTAGGTTTCTCAAGCCTTGGCGAATGAAATCCCCGGCCCCCCACCGTTAACCCGAGAAACCACCCTATGAAGAACAGCGCCGCAATGACCCCTAGTTCCTGCATTATGAATTCAGCGGAAACCCAGGAGTACGTGAGGATGGAAATCATGCCTAGCGAGAGGAGCTCGGATAAGGTCACCGTTAACCTCCCCGTTCTCGCCGATACGTAACCTGCGGCTGTGATGGCGACCCACGCAACAATTGAGGGGATGCCTAAGCCACTCCCACCGCTCGCCAGCACTAAGGCGTTCATCGCTGAAAGCACTGCCGCCAGAGGGATCTCGACGTCCTCACCCAAGACTCTCAACTGATGAGACCTTACTCAACAGTATTAAGCATTTAAGCATAGGGAAGTTTGTCGGAGATGCTGGGACTTACTGAAGGCCTACTGAAGGCCGCGAGGAAGGTGGGAATAAAGGAGTTCACGGAGATCCAGGAGTTAGCCATACCTAAAGTCCTGAGGGGGAGGCACGTCTTAATAGCAGCTCCCACAGGCTCAGGCAAGACTGAAGCAGCACTCCTACCGATCATGTCCGAGCTCCTGGAGAGGGGGAGGAAGCCGATTTCAGCTGTTTACGTGACCCCTCTGAGGGCTTTGAACAGGGACATCTTCCTAAGGATCAGGAGGTTGGGTAGGGAGGTAGGGATTAAGGTTGCGGTGAGGCACGGCGACACATCAGCAAGCGCTAGGAGGGCGGTGGTGAGGTCACCTCCTGACATACTCGTCACGACCCCGGAAACCTTAGCTTACCTGCTCGTGTCTGAGGGTATGAGGGAGCACCTGAAGCACGTGAGGTGGGTGGTTATAGATGAGTTCCACGAGTTGCTCGGCAGCAAGAGGGGGACGCACCTCCTGGCAGACCTTGAGAGGCTTAGGAACGTTGCCGGCCCGTTCCAGAGGGTCGCGTTATCGGCTACGGTGGGTGACGTGCGGCTCGCTGCTGAGGCTTTAGCGCCGGATAAGGTTGTGGATATTGCTGAGGTTCCCGGCGTCAGGAACTCCGAGCTCAAGGTCGTGGCCCCTAACCCATCGCCTGAAGGTAAGGTTGAGGCAATAGCTTCACTCATAAGGGAGAACAAGCCGGTCTTAGTGTTCACCAACACTAGGGATGAGGCGGAGTGGCTGGCCGTTAAGCTGAGGTCGCTTGGGCTGAAGGTGCGTGTCCATCACGGGAGCTTAGCTAGGGCTGAAAGGGAGGAGGTTGAGAGGGAGTTGCGTGAAGGAAGCATTGACGCCGTCGTCTCAACATCGAGCTTAGAGCTCGGCATAGACGTGGGGGATGTTAATGCCGTGATCCAGTCCTCCTCCCCGAGGCAGGTCATGAAGTTCGTTCAGAGGGTGGGTCGCTCTCTCCACAGATTCAGCGAGGTGGCTAAGGGGTTCATCGTGACGGACCTTTCAGGCGATGACATGTTTGAGTCCTTAGTGATAGCTAGGAGGGCTAAGGCAGGCAATGTCGAGGTTGTTAGGCCCTACAGGAATTCCTTGGACGTGCTTGCCCACGTAGTTGTTGGTATGGGTCTGGAGACCGGCTCCTTAGGGGTTGATGAGTCCTTCGAAACCGTTAGGAGGTCCTACCCTTACAGGGATCTCGAAAGCGAGACCTTCGATGAACTGATCGATAGGCTCAGCTTCATGAAGTACTTAAGGCTTGAGGGGGGTGGGCTCCGAACAACCTTCAGAGGGAAGCTCTACTACCTCAGGACGACCATGATTGTCGACACGGAGCAGTACAGAGTTATCGACTCCCTCACATACAGGACTGTGGGGAAGCTTGACAGCGACTTCGTCAGGATAAGCGTGTCGGAGGGGTCGACCATAGTTCTTTCCGGCAGGCTTTGGAGGGTTCTGGCGGTCGATGACTCGGAAAGCAAGGTCTTCGTAGAGGAGGTTAGTGGGGAGGAAGCCCTAATACCTTCATGGGTTGGTGAGAACATCCCGGTAGACTATAAGGTTGCGAGGGAGGTATGCGGTCTTAGGAGGCTCATAGCCCTTAACCACATCCCAAGGGAGTTCCTGCATTTAGGGAACGAAGTGCTTCTGAAGTACTTAAGCGGCTTGGTGAGGACCCACATGTCGAGGGGGTACCCCCTCCCACATGAAGGCCTGGTCCTCGTGGAGGCGGTCTCAGGTAGCCACGCTCAGCTACTTATAGTGCATGCATGCCTTGGAAGCAGGGGTAACAGAGCTTTCTCATACCTCCTCACGTACCCCTTCGTGAAGTACTTAGGTGTCGAGCCGAGGGTGAAGGTGGATCCCTACAGGGTCTACTTGGAGGTCCCTCCGCACATATCGCTAGATGCCGCAGTGAGGAATGTGAGGGAGTCGCTCTTCAAGCTGGATCCCACCTCCTGCGTTAAGGAAATGCTTATGAGGTCAGGTCTCGGCGCGTTGCTAACCCATAAGGTACTCTCCAGGCTGGGCGTTATACCTAGGGAAGCACCTTCCCAGGTGGTGAAGGTGCTGATTAGGAAGTACTTTGACGACCCCCTCGTCAGGTCGGAGGTCGTTAACGAGGCATTCACTAAGTACCTGGATATCGGTGTGCTTGCGGAGCTCCTTGAAGGCGTGAGGAGAGGTAAGGTGGGTGTGAAGTTCATTGAGGTCTCCTCCCCATCCCCGTTGGGGGGTGAAGGCCTTAAGGTGACGGCAGGTTTCGACAGGGTTAGAGGCACCCACCTACCTAAGGACCTGATCGCGGAGCTAGTTAGGAGGAGGCTCCTGAGTAAGGAGGTGCGTCTTTACTGCATGGTTTGCGGGTATTCGTGGGTATCGAGGATATCTGAGCTGCCTGAAAGGATTAGGTGCCCTCGATGCGGTAACTCCCTTATTGCTCCCTACTTCGGCAGGGACGACGTCTCCGAGGTCGTGGTGAAGGGCCTGAAGGCCGGTAGGAGGTATAAGTTCGCATTAAGCGGTGAGGAGAGAAGGGTTTTCGAGGAGCTTCTTGACTCTGCAGACCTCGTGCTGACTTACGGTCGGAGGGCTGTGGAGGCGCTTGCGGCTAGGGGTGTGGGGCCCCGAACCGCTAGGAGGCTTCTGGGGAAGCGCGACGACGTCTCCTTCTACTCGGGGATTTATGAGGCTGAGAGAACGTACTTAAGGACGCGGAGGTTCTGGGACAGGAAGTGAGTCGCCCATGGAAAAGATATTATTGCCGCCCAGAAACACCTAAGTGTGGTTCGGAGATGCCGTGGTCAGTGCTTAAGGCGCTTCGAGAGAACCCAGACGTGATGAAGGATAATCTAAGGAAGAGGTTCATGGATCCCGGCCTCGTCGACGAGTTCCTCAACGTCGACTCGGAGTGGAGGAGGACTCAGACGGAGCTAAACAAGCTGAGGCATAAGCACAACGTCATCAGCGCACAAATACCTAAGCTATCCGGCGGGGAGAGGGATGCGAAGATAGCGGAGGCGAGGGAGCTCCTTAAGGAGATTGGGGAGTTGGAGGCAAGGCTTAAGGAGTTGGACAGCAGGCGCAAGGAGCTGCTTAACGGGATGCCCTCACTGCTCCACGAGTCCGTACCGGTAGGGCCTGACGAAACCCATAACGCCGTCGTTAGGGTTTGGGGTAAGGCCGTCGTCCAGAGCAAGCATCTGAAGGAATTCCTAGCCGAAACGGAAGGTAAGGGCGTTAGGATGGAGTACGAGGTGACTGAGAGGGAGTTTGTGGGGCACGCCGACATGCTGGAGTACGTGTTGGGGCTCGGCAACACTTTGAAGGCAGGCGAGGTTTCCGGGTCAAGGTTCTACTACCTCTTCGACGACATCGTATGGCTGGACATCGCCCTCATCACTTACGCCATGGATTACTTAACGAGTAAGGGGTTCAGGCTCGTTCTCCCTCCATACATGCTTAAAGGGGACTTCATGAGGGCTGTGGAGGAGTTCGAGGCGTTTAAGGACGCCCTCTACAAGATCGACGGGGAGGATCTCTACCTAATAGCCACCGCGGAACACCCTCTCGCAGCCCTCCACGCCGGGGAAACCATACCGGAGGAGGACCTGCCGCTGCTGTACGTGGGTGTGAGCCCCTGCTTCAGGAAGGAGGCTGGCGCGGCTAACAGGGACATTAAAGGCATTTTCAGGGTGCATCAGTTCCATAAGGTGGAGCAGTTCGCCTACACGTTACCTGAGCAGAGCTGGGATGTCTTCGACATGTTAATAGGGAATGCTGAGGAGCTGTACAGAGGTTTAGGCATACCTCACAGGGTCGTGAATATCGCCTCAGGCGAGCTCAACCTGAGGGCGGCGATGAAGTACGACTTAGAGGCTTGGTACCCAGCTCAAGGCAGGTTCAGGGAGCTGGTCAGCTGCAGCAACGTGCTTGACTGGCAGGCATATAAGCTCAACGTGAAGTTCGTGAGGAGGAAAGGCATGGTTAAGGACTTCGTTCACATGCTTAGCTCCACGGCCATAGCCAGCACTAGAACGATAACCGCGATCCTGGAAAACTTCCAGAGGGAGGACGGCGTGGTTGAGGTGCCTAAGGCCTTGAGGAAGTATCTGGAGCCCTACAGGAAGGCGCCTAAGGACTTCATACATCCCGCTAGGAAGTCCTCATGAAGTTATTTACCCGGTGATATCGCTTTCCTCACGAAGTTTTTGAATGTGCTGAATCCCTTCTCCGACGAGACCGACATGGCCTTATCGTAGAGTATGCTTAGCTCCTCATCGGTTGCGTAGTCGAGGGGGATCCCCGCCATGCCTGACCCTTCCCATCTCTTGTAGAGCTCCTCCAGCAGCTGAGTCACCGCCTCATCTGAGTAGAAGGCCGCCTTCCTCCACTCGTCCTGACTTTCCTCCACCCTGTTAATTATTTCCTTGATCATGTGCTCCCTGGAGGGAATGCTTAATCACCTCGACTATTTTAGGCTTCGAAGGTATTATTTTTAATGATGGGTTTTGAGCGTCGACAGGAAGGTGCTTGCCTTCATCAAGGAGAACCCGGGGTCGAACCCTCGTGAGATAGCTGACGCTTTAGGGATTCCCTACGGAACCGTTAGGTCCGCCATAATGCGTTTGAGGGAGGCGGGTTACCTCATAAGGTCTTCTAGAGGGGGGTACGTCGTTAGGGCAGGGCTTCCCCAAGGCCTTGAGGATGAGTTAAGCACTCCTAAGCAGCCCTTAAGTTCCGAGGACTTTAAGGCCTTAGCTGAAGCCGTTAATGAGTTGAGGGCCTTAATCGAGTCCCTCGAGGAGAGGGTGTCCAAGCTTGAGAAGGAGCTTGACCTCCTACGGAAGGGCTTAACGCCTAACCAATCGAGGAAAAGCGTTGCGGGGTTCGAGGACTTGCTTAAGGAGAGGGGCGTGGTTAGGGCTTCTCAGGCATCGAAGCTCTCAAGGAAGCCCATAGATGCCTACGTTCGGGAGGGGAGGGTCGTCGCCATCGGTGATTTACTTGTTTCCCCTTCCTTCCTGAACGCTTTCAAATCGAGGTTCCCTTTGAGGGTTTCTGAGGTGAGAGGCCTTAAGCAGGAGGAGAGGGAGCTCCTCAACGCGATGATTAGGGAGGGGTTGGTGTACCTCCACGGTGGGAGGGAGTACCGCCTAGTGGATTAGGCTTTCCCCTCCACGAACTCCTTGATGAAGTCAGCTAAGGACGTAACCACGCATTCCAGCAGCCTAAACCCCTTCTCAGCTGAGGCTAGGTCAGGCCTGCCGAAAGACCCAGGGCCATGCATCCCCTTGGACTCAGGTCTGTAGACGTACGCCTTAGGCCTTACTGTGAGGTCCAGGCTGTGCCACCTATCCCCGTACTTCCTGAATATTTCCCCACCAGGTCTCAGCGGGTGCTTCAACCTACGCTTAAGGGCCAGCATCAAGCTGGTCTCCACCTCGCAGGCATGGAAGAACTTCGTCTGGAAAACCTCGTTGATTAACTCACCGCAGAGCTCCCACACGGAGAGGACGGCGACCTCCCCCCTGCCCACCTCCTCCACAGCATCCCTGCAGGCAACCCTCAAGGCGTCGGAGTTCCCTGCATGACCGTTAACCACGACGACCTTCTCACCGCCAGCCTTGATCACGGATTTCAGGACGTCCTTAATTAGGTTGAGGAATGTCTCAGTCCTCAGCGTCACGGTGCCTGGGTAGGCCACCCACATCGAGCTAAGGCCGTATGTGATTGTGGGGAGGAGTAAGGCCTTAACACCTCCCTCAATCACTTCCTTAGCTGCAAGCTCAGCTACTGCCTCAGCAACGATGAAGTCCGTCCCTACCGGTAGGTGGGGGCCGTGCTGCTCCACACTACCGACTGGGAGGAGGGCTACCGCCCCCTCCGTTAGGTACTCCCTTATTTCCTCCCACGTGAGTTCAGACCACTTGAAAACCTTCATAGGATCATAGGCACCTTTATGGCGCTCTTCATGAGGTCTTCCGGCACGTCGTAGCCGTACTTCACCTCGATGAAGTTCCTCCTGAACTCGACTACTTTCTTCCTCACTTCGCCTGGGTCCTTCCCGTCTATCAGCACCTCCCTTATCAGCTTAGCTAGCTCCCTGAAGTCATCCTCCTTCATGCCGAACCTCGTCATTTCCTGCGTCCCTATCCTCAACCCGCTCGGGTCCTTCACCGCTTCCGGCGGGTCCCATGGGAGTAGGTTCTTGTTCAGGATTATGTTGGCGTCCTCCAGGAGTTTAGCGGCTTTAGCGCCCCCTCCCTGAGGCCTCACATCCACAACGAACGCGTGGGACTTAGTGTACCCTAGATTCTCGGTGGGTATCTTGAAGCCTTCCTGACTTAAAGCCTCCGCGAAAGCCTGAGCGTTCCTCACAACCTGCCTAGCGTACTCCTCCCCGAACTTAAGCATCTCAACCGCTGTGACGGCTAATGCCGGGAGTCTGTGGAGGTGGTGGTTGCTCACGAACCACGGGAACACGGTCTTAGAGACTGCCTTATATATTGCTTTATCGTTGGTGAATATTATCCCTCCCTGCGGGCCTGGGAAGGTTTTATGTGTTGACGAAGTCGCTACGTCCGCGCCCTCATGTATGGGGTTGGGCCACACCTTCCCAGTGATTAAGCCTAGCACGTGGGCGACGTCGTGAACGACCTTAGCACCGACCGCGTGGGCGGCGTCAGCTATTTCCTTAGTTGGGTGTGGGAACATGTACACACTCGCACCCAGCGTGACGAACTTAGGCCTCACCTCCTCAATTAGCTTCACGGCTCTATCGACGTCGATGTTCCACCTCTCCACGTCGTACGGGAGCTCTATCTGCTGAATACCTAAAGCACCCAACGTACCGAACTTAGTGTGTGAGACGTGAGCACCTGCCTGAACAGGGGCGATCAGAGCCTTATCTCCGGGGGAAGCCAGGTTCCTGAACACAGTAGCATTAGCTATCGTCCCACTGATAGGTCTAGGCTCAACGAACTCAACCTCAAGAAGCCTAGAAATCAAATCCATGACGAGCAACTCAATCTCATCCGTGAACTTATTCCCTTGGTAGTACCTCTTCCTAGGCTTACCCTCAGCATACCTATGCATCATATCGGTGAAGTAAGCCGCCTCAGCCAAAGGAGACATGGTATTCTCAGACGCGATGAGGTTAACGCACTCAAACCTCCTCCACCTATTATGGTTACGGACAATTTCGATAATCTTGGAGAGATTCTGATTCATACTCATTTCTATGGACTCACCCTAAGAAACTGGGGTACGAAGGTAAATAGTATTTCCTTTAACCAAAATAACTGAAAAACTATGACTTAGTAGCGAGCCAGATATATAGAGGCACAAACACTGCTAAAGTGGCGTCGAAATCAGGTGAGGTACCATGAGGGTCAGTTCCATTCCAGTCTAAGGGTGGTAAATCATTGACTACTATATAGCCATTACCGTATTGCCACACACCACTAACAATTCTATTCGCTGTTGCGTTCTGGTAGAACACAAATGTAGGTGGGTTTATAGAAGCATTAACTATGGTTGTATTGCTCCATGTAGAGTTCTTTAAGTTATAAAGGCTGAAAGCTTTTACCATGTCTCCCCAGTCAGGGCCTGCTGTTGCTGGGATTTT
>JAGHCP010000019.1 GCA_021160415.1 Desulfurococcales archaeon | reverse complement strand
TCGTACGGCATACCCTCATTTATCCGCCTGGATAGTAAAGTTAATTCCATAACATACCCATTGCGAAGTAAAGTCTCTGCCAGGAAGTAGGGATATAATGGAATGCAGTAACCCCCAACCCCAGGACCGGGCAGATGGATGTGGGAATAGGGCTGCGAATTGGCCGCCTTTCTAACCTCAAAGAAATCTACGCCTAACTTCATGGAAGCCAGTGCAAGTTCGTTCGCAAGCGCTATATTTACATCCCTATACACACCCTCAGCGAGCTTTTCGAATTCGGCTGCGGTGGTAGAGGATAGCTTAATCACGCCCTTAGAAGCTATCTGCGAGTAAAACTTAGCGGCAGCTTCCAAGGACTTCTTACCGACGCCCCCGACAATCTTGGGATAATTGACCTCAATGTCTTTAACAGCGTGTCCTATGTATACCCTCTCCGGGCTGTAGGCAAGGAAAAAATCTTTCTCCACCCTCAAACCGCTATGGGACTCTAGAACGGGGCGGAGGGTGAATGCTGTAGTTCCTGGAGGTACGCTGGACTCGAGAATTACTAAATCACCGACCTTCAACCCTTTAGCTATGGTTCTCCCAACGTCTTCAATGGGCCTCAAGTTGAAGGTCTTTCCTAACCAATCAACTTTGACTGGCACCGTAATGATTTTAATTAACGCTTCCCTAGAAGCTCCCTCTCCGTCTGATGTTAACTTAAGCCTTCCATCTTCAAGGCCCCTACTTACAGCTTCCTTAATTTCCAGCTCATTGAACCAGAGTTTTCCTTCTTCGATAAGCTTAAGCCTTTCTTCATTGATGTCAACACCAATTACCCTGAATCCTTTTCTAAGGAGTACCGCGATTAGTGAAAGGCCGACATAACCAACACCGTAAACAGATATCCATGCCTTTCCCGACTTTATTGCGTCTACTGAGAACGAAGTCTCCACCATCACTTTTAACCTACTTTCTTCGTCTAGCCTTCACTATTATTTATTTTTCGGGGATTCCCGAGAACGATGCATGGCGCCGGGGGCGGGATTTGAACCCGCGCGGGCACGAAGCCCACTGGCTCTCCAGGCCAGCCCCTTAGACCGCTCGGGCACCCCGGCACCGTTAAGGGATTTAGCTGCGGGCTTTATTTACTTTGTTTCCTCGGATATACGTCTCGCCCCATGATAACTCTTTTGGTTTTAACTGCAATACCCCTACCTTTCTCTAAGACCTCCTCTGTATGCATCTGAGCTATACCTGTAGCAACTAATTCACCCTTCAACGTAAATATCGCCACATCGTCACCTTTCCTTATTCCCTGATGAATATATGAAATTCCAGGCACTGCTAGATCCGCCCCATACGTTATTGAAGCTGCCGCTGAATCTGTCACAACAACCTTGGGTAGGTGTGAAACGCAGTATTCCCCTGGTAGGATTGCCTTTCTTAATTGAGAATCGTCCCTTAACTCATTCAGAATGTAAACAGCTTCTGAAAGGCTGTGCATAGTCACTAATGTGTCATCCTCTTTGAAAGGCCCTGTCCTCACCCTCCTCAACTCTCTCATATGAGCACCAACTCCTAAAACATCCCCCATATCATGAATTAGCTTACGAATATACGTTCCGTGCTCGCATTCCACATAAAGAAGAACGAAGGGATGCTTGATCTCAATTATTTCAATCTTGTAGATAGTTTTAACTCTCAGTGCCCGCTTAACCGATGACCTTACTGGGGGTTTCTGGTATATTTTTCCAGTAAACTCTTGAACGACCTCCCTAAGCCTATCCTCATTTACTTCCCTATGTAACTGCATCACAGCAACGTAGGCCTTGCGGGACAGCGACAGATACTTAAGCAGTTTTGTCGCTGAACCTAACGCTATTGGAAGGATTCCTGAGGTCTTGGGGTTTCCCCACCGCATGACGCGGCTCTAGGGTCCCCGCATGCCCTGCCCGATCGATTCCTAGCATCGCTTTAACCCATGCAGTTACCTCATGACTCGTGGGTCCAGGAGGTTTATCTAAGTTAATCACCCCTAATTGCTTGAGATCGCCAACACTTCTTTCCCAAGGAGGCTTACCGAATTTCTCCGAAGTCGTGGCCTCCTTAACCAATACCCATTCGCGAGGCACATCGCCAAACTTGTCCAACTGCCGAAGGAATTCCAATCCATTCAACTACTCAACACCATCCCAGATATTGAGCTGGAGGAAATTTAAATAGGCATGAAGGCTGATGAGCTTCAGCAGGTTTCAAGACGCCTAAGTTTAGGGCGCGGGGTAAAAGAAAAGAGGCCTTCAATGCCTCAGAACTAAGCGGTAGCCTTCAGAGCCTTCGCTTCAAGAAGCTCTTTTCTCGACACCTTTACCTTGGCCTTCATGAAGTCCTCTAAACCCGCCTCCTTTATAGCGTTGAGGACATCCTCATCGCTTGCACCTTTTGCTATTTGTACTTTCTTATCAGTTGGCTCTATGTGGTCAATGTTGGCCTTCCGCCTTCTAACTCCAGTGAGTGATTTTGGCCCAGTAATGACCACAAAGTTCCTGTCGATTATGTCGACAATCACGCATTTCCTACCGGCCTCTCTCCCAAGTAACTTAACGCAAACCCTTCCAACTTCTATTGCAGGCATCCTTGAAACACCTACCACTTCTCTACCGAGGCGGTCTTTAAGCTTTTCCCAGCCTTGTCAAGCCCTTGAGGACCTGCTTAACAGCCTCCATACATATTTCATAGGTTGAATCCGCATCAAACTTACTAGTATTTAACACCAAGTCAATAGGGTGTAAATCCCTAACATTTATCCCATAAATCTCTTTGTAACGTCTTGCCTCCGACTCATCCCTTAATTTCACCTCATTCAGCGCTTCATTCAGGCTTTTCCCGTCGCGCTGCGCTATTCTTTCCGCTCTAACCTTCTCCGAGGCGTGGAGATATATCGTTAAATGCGCGTGATCCTTAGCGACCCAAGCAGCGATGTGGCCATCTAGAACAACGCATCCCCTCATAGCCTCAGCTACCGCCCGGGAATCTATGGCTCTATCGACGCTGTGGTCCTTCTCAGCAAACAGCGTGAACTCCTCCAAGGTCATGCCTTTCTCCTTCGCCATCTCACGAAATAACATCCCTGA
>JAGHCP010000089.1 GCA_021160415.1 Desulfurococcales archaeon | reverse complement strand
GCACGGTCTACCCCCGGAATGCACTATTACCTCCCTGTAGAGGGGAATGTACTTACCTAGCCTAATCGTCGACCCTTTATTGCCTGCGATGAGCTTCTCTGCGTACTCCTTCCTCAGCATTATGTGTCTTCTGAAGTACTTAACCTTGCCCACCTGCCATGAACCCGCTATAATGAATTTTAGTGAGGCTTAAGTAAATAATTGAGGAGGCACGTAATGGATCAGGAAGTGCTTAAGGCCAGGGAACACGCGATTAAGGAAGCCCTTAAGCTGTTAAGAGATGCTGAAGTCGTGGGGATAGGGACAGGCTCAACGATGAGGCAATTCATCGAGGCGGCCCACCGGGAAGGTGCTCTCGAAGGTGCTAAGTTAGTCACGTCCTCGTTGGACACGGCCCTCACGCTTAAATCTCTGGGGTACGACGTACTTAGCCCCCTCTCCGTTAACTCCCTCGACGTTTATGTCGATTCCGCCGATGAGGTGAGTTCCGACGGTGTGATGATTAAGGGGGGAGGAGGGGCATTAACAATGGAGAAGATCCTTACCAGGTACTCGAAGCTCAAGGTTTTCGTTGTGGATTGGAGGAAGCTTAGGGAAGGGAGACTGACTCACCCCATCCCTATTGAGGTTCTGACGAATGCCCTGACATTCGTCCTTAAGGCTTTAAGAGACATGGGGTTGAGTCCCTCAGTAAGGGACTCCGTAAGAAAGAAGGGCCCTGTGATAACGGATTCTCTGGGGGTGGTAGTGGACGTGGAGATGCCGACAAACACCTCCTTGAGGGAGCTCGACACCAGGCTTAGGGACCTCCCAGGCATTGTTGAGACCGGGATATTCGCAGACCTTCATGACGTCATTTTGGTTGGGTACCCTGATGGAAGGGTTTTAAGGATTGGCAAGGGAGGGAAACTCAATTAGTTCAGTACTGCAGCTCCTCCGCAGGCAGGCCCTTCCCTAGTGTGACGTATTCGTAGGCGGAGAGAGCTGCTACTGCACCTTCAGCAACTGCCGTTACTACCTGATCAAACTTCTTTTTATGCGGCCCAGCTGTGCAGTCGCCAGCCGCAAATACACCATCAATATTTGTTTCCTGCCCCGGACCCACCACGACGTAGCCCTTCTCATCCAGCCGCAAACCCATTGACTTCAGGAAATCCTTGGGGGGTTCAGACCCTATCTCAATGATAACGCCCTCGACACTCAGCCTGAATTCCTCACCGATGTCTTTCCTGAGCACATCCACCCACTCAACGCTTTTACTTCCCCCTATCCTCCGAACCTCGGCGTTCAGAACCAACTCTATGCGTGGGTCGGACCTCACTTTCTTGATATATACTGGGAAGGCCCTGAACTCATCCCTCCTGTGTATAAGGTAGACCTTCGGGGAGTACACAGTCATGAGCAGGGCCGCTTGCAAAGCCGCGTTGCCGCCACCAACCACCGCAGTGACTTTCCCCTTGAATAAGGGGGCATCGCAGGGGGCGCAGTAAGTAACGCCCTTACCACTGAATTCGTTCTCTCCAGGCACTCCTAATTTCCTCCTTCTCGAACCCACAGCAACTATTACGGTCTTAGAGACGTACGTCTCTCCACCCATTAGAGTTACCTTGAAGGAGCTGCCCTTCTCCACCCTCACCACCTTATCCCTAACTATAGGGACCCTGTATTTCCTGATGTGCTGCTCGAACTTCTTGGCTAGGTCTGGGCCTTGGACACCTATGAGGCCTGGGTAGTCATCGACTTCTCCGGCCTCAGTTAAGGCTCCTCCGATTTCCTCGCCGATAATAATGGATTTTAAGCCAAGCCTAGCTGCATAGAGGGCAGCAGACATCCCCGCAGGCCCCGCACCGATAATTACGGTGTCAAACTCACTACCCGTTGGGGGTTTCCTCGGCATTGATAGTCTGAACGGCACACTTATCACCCTAATGATTTAGGGTGGTAGGTAGAAAACATTTCGTTACATGTCTAGTTGTGCTATGTGACCCGCGATATTATTCGGCGTGCTTGGTGGAGGGTGCCTTGAGGAGGGAGTGTCCTCATCCCATAGGGTGAGGCCTTGGCACCCTCCCGGCAACACCCATAATATAGGCAGTGAAAAATAGCTTGAGGGCTGATCTATGCTGTCAGTCGTCGTTGAGGATAAGGTGAGGAGGATTCACGGGGTGAATGTGCAGGGGCTGGAATGTTTTGGTGTTTCAAACTCCGTCCGGCCCGATATCGTGACATATCTGCTCAGGGTGTCGCACGAAGTGGCTGATTTATTCAGAGTTGTGGACGTGAAGAACCACCCACACATTAAGGCTTTGAGGAGCTTCATGTGGCGCGTTAAGCTTGACCCTACGAAGACCAGACCATCGCCCGAAGCCTTGCTCAGGAGGGCTCTGAGGAAAGGGTTTATTCCAACCATAACCCCCTTAGTCGATATTGGAAACGCTGTGTCATTGAAGTCCTTAGTTCCTGTCAGTGTAATCGACGCAGACAAGGTTGAGAAGCCGTTAATACTTAGGTACTCTTTGAGGGGTGAGCGCTTCATGGATTTTAGGGGGAACGAGGTTAGGCTGAAAGGCCATGAAGTGGTTCTTGCGGATAGCGCTCACCGCCTGTTCCATCTCCTCCCCTACAGGGATGGTTTCCATGGGAGAATAGGTGAGGGAACCACACACACGGCATTCCTTGCTTACGGTGTTAATGGGATTCCTGAAGCGGCTGTTAGACACGTTACTGAGGAGATTAGGGGGCTGGTCATGCGGTTCTTCCCTGAGGCGTCCTGCAAAGAAATGACTGTTCATGTTTGAGTTCTCCCATCATTTATTACCTCAGGGTATCATGTAGGGGATGGAAGTCAGCAATGATCAAGGTCAACTCTCCTTACGTAGGGGAAGAGGAACTGGAGGCTGTGGCGGAGGTTCTTAGGTCAGGGTACCTTGCGTACGGCCCCAAAGCAAGAGAATTTGAGAGGGAATTCAGTGAATACTTAGGAGTTAAACACGTGAAGACAGTCATTAATGGCACAATAGCTCTTTACGCAGCGTTGAAGGCTTTAGGCGTTGGAGAAGGTGATGAGGTTATAGTGCCGGACTTCTCCTTCTTCGCAACAGCCTCAACAGTCGTTCTTGCTGGCGGGAAACCAGTGTTCGCCGATATCGATCTGGAGACATACACGATTTCCCCTCAAGACATCCTGACTAAAATCACCGACAGAACTAAAGGGATAATCGTTGTGCATCTGTACGGACACCCCGCAGACATGGACCCCATCAAAGAGATAGCTTCTGAGAGAAGCATCTTCATACTTGAGGACTGTGCTCAAGCGCATGGCGCTGAGTACAAGGGCGTTAAGGTAGGAAGTATTGGTGAAGCTGGGGCATTCAGCTTCTACGCAACTAAGAACCTGACGATGGGTGAGGGGGGTGCTGTTGCTACTAACTCGGATGAGATAGCCGATGCTGTCGATTTGCTCAGGAATCATGGCCAAAGAGGGAGGTACTGGCACGTGGATATAGGGTGGAACTTCAGGTTAACTAACATCCAGGCGGCGATAGGGCTAGTTCAGCTTCGAAAGCTTGACTCCATGAACAATAGGAGAAGGGAGATCGCTGAGGCCTATAGAGACGGTTTGGGAAGCATTGAGGGGCTTAGGCTGCCGGAAGAGAAGCCTTGGGGTAAACACGTCTACCATCAATACACTGTTTGGGTCGAGGATGAATCCGTGAGGGACAAGCTGAGGGAGTTCCTAGAGAGCCGAGGCATACAGGTAGGGATTCATTACCCGACCCCCCTTCACGAGCAACCCGCGTTAAGGATATTTGCTGGGGGAGGGTGCTGCCCTAACGCGTCCGAGGCCTCCAAGCACGTGCTATCATTGCCTATGCACCCAGGGCTCAGAGATGAAGACGTTGAGGAAGTGGTCTCGGCGGTGAGGGAGTTCTTCAAAGGATAAACATCCTCGGTTTTGAAACGGTATAAATTTAATGAACACCTCATAACATATGTGGTGAGTGATGAAGTTCCAAGAGCATGTCGAGGATTACCTCTTGACGATATATAAATACCAGTTAGTGCATGGCTACGCCAAGACCTCCCAAGTGGCTAGGGAGCTTGGTGTGAAGGACGCCACAGTAACTAAGGTGCTTAAAAGGCTTCAGCAACGCGGGTTAGTGGAGGTGAGCAAGTACCGCGGCGCTAAACTTACTGATGATGGAATTAAGATCGCTTCAAACGTACTGAGAAAGCATAGAATTATCGAGATATTTCTCTACAAGTACCTCGGGTTCGACATTTACAAAGCGCATGAATTGGCGCACATGATGGAGCACCTGCCCGATGAGGTCATCGAGGCAATATACAAGAAGCTAGGCGAACCTGACACCTGCATCGTTGGCTTACCGCTGGAGGCCGTGAAGGCATCCGCAGCCCTCACATTAGATAAGGCTGTACCCGGGAAATGCTACCAAATTATCTGCTTGATAAGTGAGTTCAAGAGCGTGATTGAGAAGCTGAAGAATGTGGGGTGTTGGGTCTGCTCAACGCTGAGAGTGGACAGTAAAGGATCTAAGGGCCTCACCATCACAATGGATAACGGGAAAAAACTCATTTTAAGTCTAGACGAGTCTAAATCGATTGCTGTGAAGGAGGTGAGTTGCGATGACCTCAATAATACCCTTATCCCAAGCCCCACAGGGTGCGAGGGTAAGGGTGCTGAAGGTTGATGCTGGGAGGTTGCTTGCGACTAGGCTTTACCAGATGGGGCTGTACCCAGGCTCAGTAGCTGAAGTCGTTGTGAATAGGGGTGCGGGCCCAATAAGCGTTAAGGTTATGGGCGTAACGATTGCTTTGGGGAGAGGAATGGCTGATAAGGTGCTCGTTGAGATACTACCCTGACATCCCTTCATCAGCATTCCTTAATGCTTCTTCTCCCTTATCGGTTAAGCTGTAGAT
>JAGHCP010000036.1 GCA_021160415.1 Desulfurococcales archaeon | reverse complement strand
CTTAAAAGGAGGTTCTCTAGGGGGGTCACGCAGCTAGCGGAGGACTTGAACGCTAAGTTAGTGATATACTCGATGAACGGCAACACCGCTAGAGAACTTGCAACTGTGCGTCCTAAGGTTGACGTTTATGTAGGAGTGCCTAATGTTAAGGTATGTAGAGCAATAAACATTCTGTGGGGAATCAAGACCTTCCTAGTTCCAGCGGAGGCCTACAACGACGGGCTTGAGAAGACATATAGAATGCTCATAGATGAGGGACTCATAACCTTGGGAGATATTTCTGTCCTCACTTACGGACTCAGGGATGAGGAGCAGGTAATCAAGGTCAGAAGATATCTCTAACCAACAAACCAAATATAATGGCGATTTACCTAAGTAGATAGGTAGGTAACGATGACTAAGAATAAAAGAAAGGAGGCAGGGAAAGTAATTATCAAGAAGAAAGCTAGAAAAGCACCGTCCCTGAGGATTAGGGGAGATATATTACTAGTAGCAGTGATTATAGCAATCATCGCAGTGGGGATAGGTTACCTCGCCTACGACAGGCTAACAACTCAGGCAAAGCAACCCATACCTGCGGAGCAGAGGCTCTACGAAGGGCTGAAAGCTGTTTTCCATGATAAGAACCCGAAAGCAACCCTCGACCTCATCTACGACGTCAGGGGGAACACGGAGTGGTACGGCGTTCCAGTCTCAACGAAGGACCTCTTAATGTTTCGCCTGTTCTACTACCATCAAACCCTCAACACTAACGAAACCTCAAGCAACGCCACCGTCACCCTTTCAGGGTGGGGAGCACTACCTATAGGGGCTTCCTACCTGTACAATGTCCTGAACTTAACGGGCTTCACAACGATGATCAACAACGCCTCACAGGTAATAATCAACATAAACCACGTTAAGGAAGCATTCAACGTGTCAGTTAACAAGGAGGATCTAGGGGCTGAAACCCTTACACTTCCCGGTTTCAACAAGCCTTTCCAAGTTCTGCATTACCGGTACTCCTACAATATTAGGAGTGAGGGGAAAGTGAAGCACGTAGTGATAGATACGTGGTTAGAGGCTAAGTATAACCTCCCGGTGAAAGTGGTTGTTGATGTGGATGGGAAGGCGCTGACCTTCACTCTGCACTACGTACAGTTCAACTTATCCTCTGAATAACCTTTTAACTTCGTTAACGCATAACTTAAGGCCTAAAGGTGTTGGAGATGAGTGAAGAACCTAAGAGGCAACCACCAATAATCAACCCGAAATTCCTTGAGCGTAAGAAAAAGATTCAGGAAAAGATGAGTAAAATCAAACACAAAGTCGTTGTGATGTCTGGTAAGGGTGGGGTGGGGAAGTCCTTCATCGCCTCTAACCTGGCGGTGAGCCTTCAGTTAATGGGTTTCAAGACTGGTTTAATGGATGTGGACTTCCACGGCCCATCAGCTCCTAAGATGTTGGGGATTAGGGGTCAGAGACTCATAGGGACTGAATCAGGTATACAGCCAGCAGTGGGTCCTCTAGGCCTCCTAGTTATGTCGCTGGACTTCCTCCTACCTGACGATGACTCCCCCGTGATATGGAGGGGCCCCATAAAGTCAACCGCCATCACTCAGTTCGTAACCGATGTGAATTGGGGTGAGCTGGACTTCCTCGTGATAGATATGCCTCCAGGCACAGGCGATGAAGCCATTACTGTTGGGCAGGAACTCCCGCAAGTTGATGGAGCGGTATTCGTGACCATACCCTCAGAGGTTTCGCTACTTGTGGTTGGCAGGTCAATATCCTTCGCTAAGAGGATGGGGATTAAGCCTCTAGGGGTTATCGAGAACATGTCGTACTTCTACTGCCCAGACTCCGGCAAGGAGTACAGGGTTCTAGGGAAGGCCTCAGGGAAGAAGATAGCTGAGAAGTACGGCATTGAATTCCTCGGTGAGATACCCCTCGACCCTAGAATAGCTGACGCAAACGATTCGGGAGAGGCGTTCGTGCTTAAATACCCTGACTCTCCCGCGGCCAAGAACCTGATGGAGGCAGCTAAGAAGATAGCAAAGCTCGTAGGGGAGGAAGTCAAGGAGTAACGCCCTACAAACCTTAATTTAAGTTGTTTCAAATTAACTAACGGTTCTTAAAAATGGGTTTCGAATGGTACGACGAGTTCGTGAGGGAGGGATATACCCCCTCAGATGATGAGGTTCTCGTGTCCTTCCTCGTCAGACCGGCGCAAGGTACGACGCTGAGAGGAGCGGCTGGGAGAATTGCTTCGGAGAGCAGCGTCGGTACTTGGACAACTCTTTCAACTCTCAAGCCCCACGTAAGGAAACTCATGGCGAAGGCCTACCTCCTCAGGGAGGACGGCCTGGTTAAAGTGGCTTACCCTGTGGATCTGTTTGAGGCTGGCTCTATCCCGCAGCTCTTCAGCTCGGTGCTTGGGAATATATTCGGTATGCGTGCGATTGACAGGTTAAAGGTTCTGGACATAAGGTTCCCTGAAAGCTATGTGAAGTCATTCAAAGGACCTGCACACGGGATTAAGGGTGTGCGGGAAAAACTAAAGGTTTACGGTAGGCCAGTACTCGCGACAGTACCTAAGCCTAAGGTAGGCCTAACCCCTGAAGAGTACGGTGAGGCCGCTTACGAAATCCTCGCTGGGGGGATGGATCTCGTCAAAGACGATGAGAACTTGACGAGCATGAGCTTCTGCAAGTTCGAGAGAAGGGCTGAGGCTGTGATGAAGGCTATCGACAAGGCAGAGAAAGAAACCGGTGAGAGGAAGGGCTGGCTCGCCAACATCACAGCTGAAACAAATGAGATGCTGAGGAGGCTTAAACTCGTCGCGGACTACGGAAACGGCTTCGTGATGGTTGATATCTTAGCTGCGGGGTTCGCAGGGCTTCAGACAGTAAGGGAAGCTGCGGAGGATTACGGGCTTGCGATCCACGCGCATAGGGCATTCCACGCAGCCTTTACAAGGCTTCCAGATCACGGTGTCTCGTTCTACCTAATCGCTAAGATAGCTAGGCTGGCAGGGGTGGATCACATTCACATAGGGACGAACGTGGGTAAGATGGAGGCGGACCTTATGGAGCTTAAAGCGACGCAGCAGGTGATAACATCAGATCTTTTCCTACCGCCCGAGAATAACGACACCAAGTTCGAGCAGAGATGGTACGGCATGAGGCCGGTGTTCCCGGTGGCTTCAGGGGGGCTTCACCCCGGGGTTCTGCCTCAACTCATGGACTTCATGGGTACCGACATAATAATTCAGGTCGGCGGCGGCGTGACTGGCCACCCTAAGGGTCCCCTCGCAGGCGGTAAGGCTGTAAGGCAGGCAATAGAGGCCTACCTGCAGGGAATATCGCTAGAGGAATACGCAGAGAAGCACGCCGAGCTGCGGGAAGCCTTGGAAAAATGGGGGGAGGTAAGACCTAGGTAATTCCTTTTTCCCGTTGATGCAGGGAAAATTAAGCTGAGGCGAATCTGCTTCTCAGAACCTTACTCTTGAACAACGATACGTGGTGGGCACCGCTGTATAACTTATTCTTCAGTCCACGCTCATTAATTATTCTGTCAACCTCCCCTTCACTTAATGATGCGGGATCAACGCTGTCGGAGCCAGTTATGAAGTTGCATGCATAGCTGAAGGATGGTATCCAGTACCAGTACTCCCTGACGACGCTGAAGTTAGCTTGAATGTTCTGCAGCACGTAGTCGTATGTGTTAGGGTAGAAATAAGAATTCCCTGCCTGAGTAACCATTATCCCTCCCTCCCTAAGGAGCTTCTTAACTCCGGCGTAGAATTCCTTGCTGTATAGCTTCTTCGATATCTCAGGCCCGTAAGGATCCGTAAGGTCAAGGATCACCACGTCGAACTGGCCCGGTTCCGAATTCATAACAAATTCATACCCATCGCCGATCACGACTCTAGCCCTAGGGTCCGAGAAAGCCCCCTGATGCATGAAGTCAAGGTGCTTCTTAGCCAGCTCAATTAACTCACCATCAATATCCACCATAACGGCTTTCTCAACCGTTCTGTGTTTCAAGACCTCCCTCAGGGTAGCGCCTTCACCGCCCCCAACGATCAACACTTTCCTAGGGTTTGGGTGAGCAACCATCGCAGGGTGCACCAGAGTTTCATGGTACATGAATTCATCATCCTCAGTGGACTGGATGTAGCCGTCAAGAACTAAAGCCCTGCCGAAGTCGTAGGTCTCCACTATCTGAACCTCCTGGTACTTAGTGGCTTCAGTGATCAGCATCTTCTTAACCCTAACTATGAGGGCGGAGTCCTTAGTCACACCCTCAATTACGGCCGGACCATACTTTAAATGCATTTAACAATCACCTAAGTATTTAGGACGTGCTCTAGTTTTAAGTCATGCAGGACATTACATGCAAGCAACTGGTGAAAGGGTCACGCAATGAGTTTCCCGTACAGTAAGGCAAGGAAAGGGCAGTTAGAAGTTATTAACGTGATAAGGGAGTCGTTGGGCAGGAAGATCTTTCTTAAAGCCCCCACAGGCTTCGGGAAAACGATAGTTGCCGTGAGCTCCCACATGGGTGAAGGCTTAACGATGTATGCCGTGCGGACAAGGAATGAAATGGCTCCAGTCATCAGGGAGTTGCGGAGAGTCAAAGCTAACTTCACCATAGTATTCAGTGCTTCCAGGATGTGTCCCTTAGCCGGGAAGGGCGTTGAAACAGAGTTCTGGCTTAACTGCCGTTTGCTCAGGTCTAGGAACCTCTGCCCTTACTATGCGAGGCTCCCCTCAGTGAGTGATAGTGACGTGGCTAATGTGCTGAAGCGTGCGGAAACAACGGATCCCCATAAGATAGCTGAACTAATTGCGAAGGAGTTAGGCGTGTGTCCTTTCTTCGCCTTAACCAGGCTTATTCAGGGTTCCGATTTCGCGGTGGTGACTTACCCATACGTATTCAGAAATGAAGTGTTTGATACGGCGTTTGAGGACATAGGTAGGGGGGACATGTGTTTAGTTCTGGATGAAGCGCACACAGTAATGAACCCCCAACTAGTTATAGATGAGGAGCTCGACGAATTTATCGTGGAGAAAGCCATCCGTGAGGTGAAGACCTACAAACTGGGAAGTGAAGTTCTAAAGTACCTTGAGGGCTTGATGAACGTTTTCAAGCACGTAAGGACAACGCTCCTCAGAAGGATTCCTAAGGAGGAAGTGGTTCCTGACCTAGGCATTCAGGTGATGCTTAGGGACGCACTAATATCTTTAAGGGTTATTAAGCTCAGGACAGCCATTTCAGCTTCTGAGGTCGCATCGACGTCTTCCGCGTTAGGGAAGGTGGCCAAATTCCTAGATCTGGCTGCTTCACCGCATTTCCGGATCTATGGTGCTGTGGGTAGGGACGGAGCTCGCGTGCTGAAGGCGTTGACCCCTGACCTAGACTACGTCAAAGATGTGATCAAATCCTTCAAGGGATCATTGATGATGTCAGGCACATTGCCTAGCGAGAGAATAATCAAGGAAACCATGTTTGAGGATGCACTATACATAGATGTCGTGAGGGAGTACGGTGAGGTCTTCCCGAAAGAAAACGTTGCATACGTGGTCTACCCCTCCGTGACCTCGAGCTATAGGTACCGAAATGAGGAAACGTACCTGAAGTACGCAGAGCTAATTACGGAGCTCGTGAAATCGCTGGAGAGGGGTGTGGCCCTAATTGTTTACCCTAGCTACAAGTTCATGGATAGCGTGACCAAGAACGTCGTCCTTAAGGGGGTAAAGCAGGTTGTTGAGGGATACGGAACCACATCTGAGGAGGTTGAGGGGCTTAGGAAGCACAGTAAGGCGGTAATACATTCAGTTGCTGGCGGTAAGATAGCTGAGGGTCTTGAGGTACTTTCCTTGAGCGGTGAGTCGCTGATTAAGCTAGTAGTGATTGCCGGTGTCCCTTACCCCCAACCTGACGACTACATTAAGGATTTGAGGGAATCGCTTCAGAGGGCGGTCCCTGCAGACATAGCTAGGGAGTTCGTGATGGATGTTCAGGCATCGGTTAAGGTGGCTCAAGCGTTAGGGAGGGCCATCAGATCGGAAAAGGATGTTGCCTTCATGGTGCTGGCTGACAAGAGATTCCTGAGTATGAGGTTGAGGGAGGCCTTAGGCATACGGTATGATGGGGTCGTTTCAGACCT
>JAGHCP010000130.1 GCA_021160415.1 Desulfurococcales archaeon | reverse complement strand
CCGGGGTTCAAACCCCCGCGGCGGCACCAGCGTAGCCGGGTCGTCTAGCGGCCAAGGATGCGGGGCTCTGGCCTGCGGAATGCGGGGAGATCCCCCGTGACCGGGGTTCGAATCCCCGCCCGGCTACCACCCAACCTTTCTATTATCTGACCTCTCCGATACCCAGCACCAATCCTGAAGAAGTGAGTTAATGCATTCTATCTACACATTAAGGGAGAACCACGTAGGCCTCATAAGTGCCTAATACAGCAGAAGACAGAAGTTGGGGGCGGGACCCCAACTTAGGTGGGGCTGCGAGGCCTCTCGGACCCCACTGCCCCACCTAACGCGGCCAGCTTAACTTCCGGGATCTGACGAGTCCGGGTGTTTCCTGACCGCTATGGTCGGGGCCGCCGAATATCATTAGTTTGTCCGGGGTTTTTAGGCTTTTGGTTTTCCTTTCTAGCGGTTAACCTCAAGTTCTTTGATGTAGATAGCTGTGATTAACGCATCTCCGTCGCATTTAGGGCAACCGTTCTCAACCTTCTTACCTACGTAGTCACCTTCCCTGAACTCCCTCTCGAATTCATGGTCGCAGTTCACGCATTTCAGCTTGGTAAAGGTTTTCTTCACCTTCATTTCTTTGCGCCTTCCCCCCAGCGACAGGGCTGCTATGTAGGCAAGCACGAATAAGGCAAGGGCGATAGTTATTAAGGTGAAGGGATCAAGTCCGCTAATGCTCACCTCACTTCACCTCAAGCAATTCCGACCGTGTTGCCTATGCCTGCAATGACTATAGCTTCTCCCTCCTTAACGGTGTCCTTAATTATCCTCTTCACCACTTCCAAGGCTTTCTTAACCCCTTCATATATTTGGTGAGTCATCGCCGTTATGGCTTCCTCATTGGACATCTTAATCACGACGGCCTCAAGAGGTATGCCGTGCTTAGCAGCCACTCTCTCTATAGCTATCTTTTCAGGACCGGGGTCCCCTATCGCTGCTCCGACACCGTGGGCTACTTCACCCGTTGATTCGCTTTCAAGTTTGAGGGCGGCGTCAACTGTTATTATCTTAGCAACTTCACCGTTAAGCATCTCGACGACTTTCTCCACAGCCTCGCCTGGGTAACCGACTGTTGAGCCCGGGCCTTTCGCCTTAATGAGGTATAGTTTCCTCCCTTCTAATTCCGTCTTGTAGAGGACGGTCTCCTTAACTATTTCCTCAGGATCGGTATCTCCCTTGAGGTAATGCACGAGTAGTGGACCCGCACCGTCACCTATCGGCACCCCCTTCATGAACGAATCCATAGCGTCGTCATAGGATTTCGCGAGGCTGACTATTTGGTGCAACTCGAGGGCTAACTGCATCATTAGTACCCAGTTGTTGTATTTCAGGCCGAGCTTGTAGTAGTGCTTCACGGTTTTATTAATGAGTGTTAAAGCTGAAGCTATTTCCATCATGACCTCCGCGTTCTGGAGCGTTGCCTCATCCTTCGCTGGAACCGTTGATTTTACGTAGTGCCTTATGCTTTCATCTCTTCCCCTAAGAAGATGTCTTAATCTCTTGATTATGTCGGTGGGCTCTAGATCGACGGGGCTTATGAGGAAGAAATTATTGATGAAGCCATTGAGGACCCCGGTAGGGTTCGGCACGCCTACCTTCTTAAGGTACTTCACAGCTTTTCTTTTGCTGTCCTCCTCCAGCTCTGTTAGCTGCAGTATCTTCTTCCTTATGAATGATGAGTACCTCCAGAGCTGCATTCTCTGGGGTAAATCGGTGAAGCTTAGGAGATAAGAACCTAAAATAAGCACTGCGAACAACACCGATGTCCAGTCCATCCCGTTGGTCATGATTGCTCAGCTCTCTACCTCCTTATTAAATCCATCTATCGAGTTCTACGGCGGTTTTTAATGGTTTCATTCAGCTCAGGGTTTGTGGTTATCAGTATGCCCTCATCCGTAACTACGAAAGTCTCCTCGAACTGAACAACGTACCCCCTACCAACCTCGACAAGTACAGGGTACTTGAACAGGAAACCCTTGCCTGAAAGCATGTTTAAAGCGTTCCTCACTCCATTAACGCCGAACTTTTTGATTTCGGGTCTTAACCACCTTTCACAGAAAGGAAGCGTTCTGAACTCCTTAATTACGTGGGCAAGCACTTCCTCCTCAACATCACCTAATCCCGAAGGGAAGTTTTCCTCACTGATGGGTTTCCTTAGCGCGTATATTTGGACTGATGAATGAACTTCCTTGATCCACCCCTTGCCGTCCGTGCCGAAAGGCTCCATAGCGTAGGCTTTATCCTTCCTGAACCTTCCCCTGTTGAAAGGATCTTTGTAATTCGGTATGGATTCCCCGGCATGTATTTGGTACCTGTCGAGGCTGTGCCCTGTCAGGTTCTTAATTACCTTGTAGCCAGCGACTCTAATGGTTTTCTCTATAACTCTCCCCGCATCAGTGAACCTCACCCCCGGCTTAACTTCGGAGAGACCCTTCTCAAGTGCTTTCTTGACAGCTTCACCTAGTTTAACGTATTTCTCGTTGAAGATCACTGTGAGTGCGGTATCAGCTATGTACCCGTGGACATGAACCCCTAGATCCACTTTAACAACCGAGTTCTCCGGGATTAACTCCTCATCGTCGACGAGGGGGGTTCTATGAGCAGCTATTTGGTTAACCGAAACGTTCACAGGGAAAGCCAGACCAGCCCCCCACTCCAATATATATTTCTCTATCTCATCCGCAACTGAAAGAAGTGACTTCCCCGGGGAAACTATCTTAAGTGCGTACTGCTTGGCCTTGAAGGCTATTTCACCTGCTGTGATGTAGTTCCTTAACTCCTCTTCCTCCATGCCCACCACGACTACTTACGCTTAAAAAGCCGAAGTAAAAAACATTTACACTTCAACAGGTAACTTATTACTGAAGTCCTAAGAGGTGGTGAGGCATGATAAGCATTAAATGGTTAGGACACTCAGCCTTTAAAGTAGTCATACAGGGGAAGACATTCCTAGTAGATCCCTGGGTAAGGAACCCGGCATCCTCAAACAAGGACTTAGAGGGGCTGAACCCCGACTACGTCCTCGTAACCCACGGCCATGGAGACCATCTGGGAGACACCATTGAAATTCTTAGGAGGTACCCATCAGCGAAAGCTGTGGCAATCTTTGAATTAGCCTCCCATATAGCTAAGGAATTAGGAGATACCTCAAGAGTAATTGATGGCAACATAGGAGGGCCTATAGATCTGGGGGAGGGGTTCTTCGCTATGCTAACAACAGCTACCCACTCGTCCAACTACGGCTCACCGACAGGGGTGGTTTTCGGTAAGGGTGAGGAAGTAGTTTACCATGCGGGGGACACTGGAGTAACTTATGACATGCAACTCGTG
>JAGHCP010000046.1 GCA_021160415.1 Desulfurococcales archaeon | reverse complement strand
GGTGATGAAGTGCTGGGCGGAATGTACCGTTACGCACCTAAGAATGAGTGGAAGACTAATGTGGCGCAGGGGGCCTCCGTTCAGCAGGCTGAACTAACCCCTGAGCTTGAGGAATTGGCGTTGAGAGCTACGGAGGTTCTGAAGCTTCATTACTCAGGGGTGGATATCGGGGAGGTTGAGGGTGGGTACGTGATCTACGAAGTTAATGCTATGCCTAACTGGCAGGGTTTCCACGCAGCTACGGGAATAAGTCCTGCCAGTAAGATAGCTGACCTAGTGATCTCTTTAGCTAAGAGATAGTTAGCCGCTCCGAAGAATTTTAGCTAGAACCTTAGACCCTGCTCTAGAGAGAATAGTTTCGAAGACGTACCTAATGCGGAACTCCGCGATCCCTTCAATCTTCGCGATGTCGTCAATCTTGGAGGCAAGCTCCTCGTTGCTTGAAGCCACTACCCTCACCATGACCGGGTAATCTCCACTAACAAGTAGGACTTCCGTCACGTAGGTTAGCTCTGACAGAGCTTCCCTCAGTTTCCTCACGTAGTGAGGGTAAGGCTTGATCTCGACAATGGCTTCGGAAGTCATGCCTAGTTTCCTGAGGTCTATCTCGGCTGTGAAGGATTTCAGAATTCCTGACTTGAAAAGCTTATTTATCCTGTTATACACCGTTGACTCGCCGAGCCCTAACTTCTTAGCGAGCTGCCTGTAGGGTGTCCTGGAGTTCTTGACCAACTCTGAAAGTATCTTCACATCGACTTCGTCAACCAAGACTCGCTCACCGCTTCATTCTACTTTCTTCCTTCGCATCGCTTAGCAAATCTGTTCTCCACTGTGAGGATGACCTTACCTTTGCTTTCTTCAGCGTTAACTATGGAGAGGTCAACAGACATGAAGATCTTAGGGGCTTCCTGTAGGAGTGAGAGGTTGCTCAGAACCACTACCTCCCTCCCCCCGCATCTCATATCTCTGGACATTTCCTTGGCTAGTGACTTCAGCTGCTTGATTGAGTAGGCCTCTCTCAACATAAGTTCCTCATTTCTTGGGGGGCTCCACGAATTTAAATTCTTTAGGAGGGATTGGCTGAAACCTAAATATTGCAGGTGACGGATTATGATATTGTCGAGGTAGTTTGGATGCGGGACTTCACCCCCTTTCTGGATCTGATTCGTGAGGCAAGGAATGTCTTGGAGGGGAACGTTCACAGAACACCTCTCACTTATTCAACATACTTCTCCAACATTACTGGTAAGGAGGTGTACCTTAAGCTCGAGAACCTTCAGAAGACAGGCTCCTTCAAGGTTAGAGGTGCGTACTTCAAGATCTCATCACTACTCCCCGACGTCAGGGATAAGGGTGTAGTGGCTGCTTCGTCAGGGAACCATGCACAAGGGGTCGCCTATTCAGCCATGAAACTCGGCGTCAAAGCAACTATAGTGATGCCGAAATCGGCCCCCCCATACAAAGTCAATGCGACTAAGTCATATGGGGCAGAAGTTATTCTCGAGGGGGATGTCTACGATGACGCTTACGCGGCAGCGATGAGGAAAAGTAAGGAGTCAGGCGCGTACTTCATCCATCCATTCGACGATCCCTACGTAATAGCTGGGCAGGGGACAATCGGGGTTGAGATAGCTGAAGACCTGCCCGACGTTGACACAGTTCTCGTGCCTGTGGGAGGAGGGGGTTTGATCTCCGGAATTTCATTAGGGGTTAAGCCCAGTTTAAGGGGTAGGTCTGTGAAGATCATAGGGGTTGAACCTGAAGTCGATCCTAAGCTGAAGATGTCGTTTAGGGTGGGGAGGCCAGTTACCGTCAAACCTATGCATTCATTGGCGGACGGTGTAGTAACGAAGTCGCTGGGCAGGCTGACATTTGAGGTGATCAGGGATCTCGTTGATGATGCCCTCACCGTCGGGGAGGACGATATCGCTAGAGCTATGTATCTCCTGCTTGAGAGGGCGAAGCTCCTTGCGGAAGGTGCAGGAGCCCTCCCACTTGCCGCCCTCTTAAAATACCATGACGTCATCCCAGGTAGGAAAGTTGTGGCTGTGATTAGCGGTGGGAATGCAGACCTCACAACGCTTTATAAGGTGATAATGAGGGGCCTCGCTATAGAGGGGAGGCTTGCAAGGGTAAATATAAAGCTTAAAGATGAGCCTGGAGCCTTAAAGAGAGCGTTGGAGGTCGTTGCAAGGAAAGGATGTAACATTGTCGACATAAGGCATGACAGGATGAATCCTTCAGTGAAGCCTGGAATCGCGTTAGTGGAGTTACTTATTGAGTCTCCCTCACCGGAAACCACAGATGAGCTCCTTAAGGAGCTAGAGCTCGTTGGGGTTAAGGTGATCAGGCACGTGTGAAAATGTCTTCTCAACGGAGTTGATGCTTTCAGTAGGACCTGCTGAAATGCCTAACTTAGTGAGGGCTCTAAGTAAGCTTAAACACGTACTGGAGGATGAGTTGGGGTTTAAATGTTCCTCACAGGAACATAGCTTCATCTGCGGGGTTGAAGACACCTTGATTAAAGTGGTGCCTGTCTCCCCGAAGAACCTGCTGAGCACCTCCATGGGTGGAGCCAGCAATGTAGCGTCGCTTAGAATATCCTCCACTATAGCGAAGAATATTGTGGAGCTCGATGACGTTGTGGTTAAGGTGCTGAGGGACGAGAACCTAAGATACAGAAGGGTTGCGTAGTCAGCTCGGGAGTAGACATCATCCCTCAGCTCCTGCTGGATACATCATCCCTGAAATAAAGCCCTCCAGAGTTAATTAGGAGGATCATCAATGAGCACAAGCTAGCACTGAAGCGAAGGACCACACGAGAAGGGCAGTTAGCGCGGGGAGAAAGAAGATTGCGTCAGTCACGCCCATCCCCCCTATGATAACTTTCTTGGATCGAAATATTGCGACCTTCCGAAGGTTTAGGAGATCTATCCCTATCAAAGTGGCTAGAACTGTAGAGGCGTAAGTCACTAAGGCAGCAGCCTTCGGGGTAATCCCGCAGGTAATTGCGAGTGATGCCACGACAGTAATCCCGACCACCTTCGCTAAGGGGACGCCCAGTCCCTTTCCCCTTATCGCTTGGGTAATCCTGGCATAAACAAAGGTCAAGAAGGACGTGAGGGTAACAACATCCCATATCGAAGCTCCTAGAGCCGTAACTGCAACGAAACCCCCTACAATACTCATCGCGAGGGGTGTTAGCGTCCCTACAGCATTTATTAGAACCTCCGTAGAGGAGCGGAAGTTAAGCCTAACCTCCTCATATATCTTAGCCTCATCAACCGTGAGAAGGAAGGGCTTCACGACCTCGTCCCTGAACTCCCATTGATGCACGGGGAAGTTAAGGGAGGATGCATAGTACATCATCAGTAAGAGAGATGCAGAGACATATGCACTCACGTCTTCTGGAACGCCTAGCCATTTCATAAACATCGTGAAAAACAAGAAAACCACGACATATATCGGGATACCTTCCCTCACTGCCTCCCCTTAGGCTTCCTTATGTGTTGAGATCTTTTAAGACACACCCCATTTGGTTCACTTAAATCCCCCTACGGCACATATTCATCAGGTGCTAGTTTTGCTGGGCGTGGTTAGGGCGCTTATTGAAGCGCTTGACTTGACGGTGTACTCCTACGTGAAGCCGGGCGCTCCCCACCGATTCTCCACAAGGTTCAAGGACCTGCACACCTATGTGAAGGCCATCACTTCGGCCTTGGAGACGTATTATGAGGCATCTGAGGAAGGGGTCTCAGTAGCTAAGGGTAGAGCCGGCTTCACCGACATCAGGGTTGGGGCCTTAATTAAGAAGGCTGGGATTTCCAGCAGCAGGTACCTCGAGACCGTTGAGCTCCCAGAATATCACATCCTACTCATACCTGCAGTTATCGCAGCTTCCTACTCCATTGAATATAAGGGATACATGGACGTGAACCTCTACCAAAAAGCGTTTGAGTCCCTAACGACATACTCGCGTGGTCGGGACGCCGTAGATGTATTGGATTATATTAGGTCTTACGGAGGGCTCCTTCGGAAAGTTTCCGGGTCTGCCTCAATAACCCCTGGCTTGGTGACAACTGAGGGTTGGAGCATTAAGGACCTGATGGACGAGTTGGGGAGGTCCCACAGGGTGGCGTCGGTGGCTCTAGGCAGGTACATATCACCTGTAGAACTTTCCTCGAAATTCATCAAGAACTATGTGCAGGGGGAGGATGCCAACACATCAGCCATTAAGGTCTATTCCTATTTGTTGGAGGCCACCACCAATGTCAAGGAGGACTTAAGTATAAAAGGGAAGGAGGACTTCATGAGGGTCCTCCGCCTAGACAACGAGTTAGGGAGGAAGGGAGTTAATCTATCACCGCTCCTACCCGTAATGAATGAAAGCATATTCATAGCGTACCTAAGCCTGGAGTTCCCGAAAAAGTAGCTAAAGCCCAGCTTCACGAACGAGCCTCACCCTAGACCTCATTCTCTCAAGCCTTCTCCTGTCAATGAAGATGGGGGTTAACCCTATTCCCGAAAGGAGACCCCCTATGTGGGCCCAGAACGCTATCCCAAGGCCCGGGGCATATATAGCTAGAAGTAACTGGTAAGCAAACCAAATCAGCACATACACCTTAACTGACATCGATAGAGGCAACACGTAAAGAACAGACATCACCCTAGCCTTAGGGAACAGTATAAGTGCGGCCCCGAGTACAGCGCTAATAGCTCCTGAAGCCCCTACAGCTGGGGTTAGCCATGCCTCCGCTGATTGGGTCTGATTAATTAGTGCCGGAACAACGGCTTCTGAAACTGTGTTGAATGCTGCCGCCAGCACGCCGCCAGCAAGGTAGAAAGCAGTGAACCTGGCTGCACCCATGACGTGCTCGACTTCACTTCCGAAGATCAGGAGATAGAACATGTTGACAACTAGGTGGAGCAAGTTGGCATGAAGGAACATGGCTGTAAACACTCGGTATAGTGATGAAGGGTTGAGGACATCTGCCGGATACGTCCCAAACCCCCTTAACACAGAATCCCAAGAAGGGAACCCTAAGAAGGGATAAGCGACACGAAGCAGTATGAAAATCGCGGTATTCGCAACTAGTAACCCGTAAGTCGCGTATGGCTTTCCCCCGTAACTCGCTGCCTCATCAACCCCTACTGGAAACCCCATTATCTAACTTCTCCCCACGTCTCCATCGAGGTAATCCTATAATGGTTTTATGGGCCCCGAAACACCGAATCTTCACCGCACCAACTACTGGGAGATTGTTGGAAATCATCTCTGTATGTTCGAACCGGTACGCTTCTTCGCTCATCGAGCAGATATTGTTGAAGCTAAAAACAGTGTATGCATAAAGCGTTCAGGAAGTTTTCTGACCTCCTGCAAACGCTAAGATGTTTTTCCTCGGAACAGCTTCAATGGTAGCTATCCCTTTTCGGGCAGGTAAAGAAACGTTGTATACCTTGACTGAATCGATAGATGCTTCCACGACTCTGGCATTATGGGCGTGAGCATGTATCACAACGTCCGGCTTCGTTTCCTTAATAACTTTCTCCATTTCCCTCGACCCCATATACGGGTACAGCTTTCTAGGCTCCCCCCGAACCGTCAGGAAAGTTGGGGCGTAGTGCGACACCAGAATCACGATATCTACGTATTTCCTAACCTCAGTTATGAGCTTCTTAATAATCTTAGGTCTCTCTTGATATACAATCTCCAACTC
>JAGHCP010000105.1 GCA_021160415.1 Desulfurococcales archaeon | reverse complement strand
CTCCGGGGGTGAGCAGCAGAGGGTCGCGATAGCCGTTGCGTTAGCGAACGACCCGCCGGTCATACTGGCTGACGAACCCACGGCTGAGCTCGACTCGGTTAACGCGCGGAACGTCGTTAACCTCATAACGAAGCTCACTAAGGAGTTAGGTAAGACGGTGATTCTAGCGACCCACGACCCCAGAGTGGCTGTGAAGGCGGACAGGATACTCAGGATCGAGGACGGGAGGATTGTGGGGGAGTTCAAACCCATAGACCTGGAGAAAGGGTTCACCGCCCCTGAAGCTTCAGGGACTGCGCAGGTCAACCTCGCGGAGGTGGTTAAAGTAAGGCTAACCATGGTTGAGGAGGAGGTTGCGGAGCTTGAGAGGAGGTTCAGGGCAGGGGAAATAAGTACTGACGAATTCCATGAGAGGCTGAGCAGGCTGAAAAGGATTCAGGAAGCCCTTAAGGAGCTCCTCACCTCGCTCGGTAGCGAGTGATCACTCCTCATCAACGACCTCCAACGCATTAAGGTACTCCTCAGCGATCTCATTGACCTCATCCCCGGAAGCCTCCCTAACCCTCTTACCCTTCAACTCCTTCACGCGGTCGCAGGCAGCCACGACTCTCTCGGAAGGTACGTAGAGCAGGGAACCCTCGGCGTCCTCAACAAACACTGCGAACCTCTTCCTCCTCCAATCAACAACCACGTGCACGCATGGAGGGTTAACGCATTCATAATTCTCCGCCGTAGTCCCACCCTCAATGCAAGGGTCTCCAAGAACTATATAAATTAACCTCTAAATCCTCTCGAACCGTAAATAAGAACCTTACTTGTCTCACCAACCAAGGTATAATTGGTGAGGAACTCGGATCTCCAAGTCAAATTTTCGTAGAACCTAGTGACGTAGTTCCCGTACCCGTCCAGCCCCACCAACCCAGCCCTAAGTGAGGCGTAGTCCTTCGGCAGGATAACAACTGAGACCCCGTACCTCCAAGGCGCGGCGGAGACCTTAGAAAAGAACGGCTCATCGAACTCATCCACTATATTTGCTGGTGAAACACCTCCTAACACCGATATTCTTTCCGAATGAATGAAATTGCTGCAAAGAATTAACCCTTCACCACCCCATGCTCTCATTATGGTAGTAACTGACCTGAGCTCCTCCGCGTACCTAGAAGGCGCCGCCTCCCTTAACTGATGGCCAAGTACGGCGTACCCATATCCCAAGAAAAGCACATATGAAACTATCAGGAATCCAGCTAACCCCACCTTTAGGGCTTCCTTATGCCTAGTTTTCAGGGATTTTATTGCGTGTACCAGCAGGTGAGTTCCCTCACCCCCCAGAATGAATAGGAAAGGGGACGTGAAGTAGAAATACAGCGGGTGGTCAGCGATGGCTAACCCTTTTCCCTCTGACAGGAGAAGTATGAATGGAGAAGCAAGAACAAGGCAGAGACTCCAGTCCCTTCTTCGAATTATCGCTAATGCCCCTAGGACGACTAAAGGTATGACGGGCCCTGCCAGCATTAGAAGGTCATTAAATATTCCATGAATGTCCGTCCACCATGGATGCATTACCCTCGAAATTATCATGAAGTAGTACCCCCTAGCTCCAGGGGATGGGTGAGTTATGAATTCAATAGGGTTCCCGAAGATCACGTAGTTATAGGCTACCCACCCAGCGATGCCGAGGAGCGATGGGATGAAGAATGAGGTGGCGTGGCATCGCCTCCTAGCTACGCACTCCCTTAAAACAACTGCCAACCACATGCTCCCTAGAACGAGCCATGATTCGTAGCGAGTTATCGACGCAAGCATCATGAACGCCGCGCTCTTAACGAGGCTTTGAAAGTCATCGTCACGTAGATACCTTCTGAAGTAGAGAAGGCCTCCTAGAGTCAAGAATATGCCTTCTGGCACCATGTAGGACGACGTCGCGTGGATTATGGAGTAGGTTGAGGCTCCAAAAGCGAAACCCATTAACGCACCTTCCACACCACCTACTAGCAAGTAAATCGTAGTTGCGGACGCAGCTATGAATAGCGAGTTAAATATGCTTCCCGCTAGGCCGGTTACGTAAAGTGGGTTGATGGGTGTGAGGAACATTATGGTTAGGTGATACAGCGGTAGCCAAACAATACCGACGTTGGAGAGCCTAGAGTATGCCCCGTTATCTACCACGGTCCTCGCGATGTAGAGATGCGCGAGGTTGTCGTGGCTGAACCTCGTGAAAGCGTAAATAACGTCGGTTCCGAAGACATTAACCAGCGCTAAACTGAAGCCTAGGTAGGCCGTGAAAAGCACTGAAGTTATTAGCCATGAGGTGAAATCACCCTCTTCGTTAAGCAGTATGAGCTTATGGAGCCCTGCCACGACCCTAAGGTTCACCTTCAAGCACCATCACCTCACGGTTTTCCTCCACGTTCTCGGCGCTACGAAAGACACAAACGCTACACATCCGTTCACGAACCAGTATAGAGGAAGAAGGTAAACGTAGGGGGAGAGGCTTCTGTATCTGCTATCGGCAACCGTGTATAGGATGTAGTAAATCAGGAAGAGGTTCCCCACAACTAGCAGAGTCAACCCCCAATAAAACACGGGCGGTACTATTGATCTGACAATGAACTCGGAAACGCTTACAACCCCTAAGGCCTTAGCGATCCAGTAGGCCGCAAATAACGTGTTGGAGAACGTTGTGAATAATGCCGCAATAGGCGATGCGTAAAGAAGCAAGAGAAGAGCGGACCTCACACCCAGAACCCTGAACCTACTTATGAGGGAAGGGAGGCATTCCAAATACCCTTGGAACCACCTCAGCCTCTGCTTTAGGTGGGCTGAGAAGGTCTTCGGAGCTTTCTCAACTATGAAGGTGTCGCTTAGGTAAGCGATTTTGAAGCCTTTCTCAGCAAGCATCATCGTTAGGTATGCGTCCTCAGTTAACTTTCTTGGGAAGCCACCTATCTCCTCAAGG
>JAGHCP010000005.1 GCA_021160415.1 Desulfurococcales archaeon | reverse complement strand
GGGGCCCGTCGTCTAGCCCGGTTAGGACGCCGCCCTGACACGGCGGAGGTCCGGGGTTCGAGTCCCCGCGGGCCCACCAACCACCACGGGATTCTCGGAGTTTCTCCATCAAGTTACCGGCAATGTATAAAGGCCTGGCATCAGTGCTTGCGCGGTTTCCCCATGCCGATAGCTTTACTCGTAAGTCGGTGAGCCTAGTTGATATCATCATGAAATTCCTGCTTCCTTCCAGCGTTTCAGTACACGGTTCTCATCAATCTAGTTTGTGGATGTAAGGATTGAGGTTTTCTGAACTTTGGCATAGTTTTCCCTTTCTGTATTGGGGCGCTTGCATGGTCTCCTGAGTTATGGGGATAGTTAGCCCTTTCCAGCAGGAGGATTCGTTAATGCCTATTTCACTCCGCAACGTGTTTCGACGTTGTTTCAATTTTTATTATTGGGGAAGCCTAACCACTTTACAGAGAGAAGAAATGGTTGAAAGCAGATACGTTCTTTACGGGTTAATTGCTGGCGTGATTGCTGGTGCTGTGGGCTCTGCCCTCTTCATATTGTGTGTTGGCGTTGATAACCTCATTAAATTCACGTACGATGTGACTTACGAGGAACTCGTCGCTACTGGAATCCCACCTAAGAATGCGTCGCAGATCGCTTCTGAGGCAGTTAAAGGGAGCTCCTTCCTTTACTTCCTGACACCCATAGGCCCTGTGATAAACATGCTGATTTTCGGATCACTTATGGGTGCACTTCAAGACCATCTTGTTAGGAAAGGATTTACCCCTGTTGCCTCAGCCGTTGTCGCTGGAGGATTATTTGTCCTTCTTTTCAACGTGCTTCCGCTTTATGCCCTATCTGCGCTGTATGGAGGCGTTTTTGTGAACGTGCTACTGAAGTACGTGAATCCTTGGGTAATTTTCATACCTTCGCTGACATATGTAGGCCTACTTATAATGTTCTCGGCTTTCAAAGGTCCGTGGGCTAGGTTAAGGTTCGGTAAACCGAAGTATTACTGAAGTCTTTCATTTCACAGCTGCTTTTGACTTAGGTGTTGCTACGTGTATCTTCACGTGGCTTTCTTGCTGCTCTTTAAGTTTTTCCCATTCCTTCAAGTTATAGATACATCCTGGGTCAGGACCCATAGGATCATGGTAGTAAGCGTAGGCCCTAGCCCTACACCCTCCGCATACGTTTCTGTAGGGGCAGTCCCTGCAGAACCCCTTAAGTTTATCGCGATCTCTAAGCAGATTAAGTAGGGGGGAGCTACTCCATATATCCCAGAATGCTCTTTCCCTTAGGTTCCCTACCGGTATGGGAAGGAACACGCACGGTATTACATCTCCGTTAGGCTGGATCCCTGCATATATCCGACCAGCACCACATCCCCCGACAAATTCAGCTACTGACCTAACTATGGGATCGTCACCTACATAGAAATGTGTGGGAGCCACTTCTTTGCCCCCACTTAATTGAAGCGACACCCTCCCGTATTGGGGAGCTGTACTCACTATTTGCAAGCTCTTCCTCTTTTTCATTTCCTTGAATAACGTTCTAAGTACTTCCTCCCTTTCTAATGGGCTTAAATCGAGCCACATGTTCTCTTTACCTCTTCCAACTGGGACGAAGTTGAAGAATACTATCCTCTGAACCCCTATAGACTCCGCTAAATCTATCATGTCTTCTACCTCACCTATGTTGGCCTTGGTCAGCGTTACAGCTAAGGCGTTGCTGAGGCCTAACTTAACGGCGTTCTTAAGGGCCTTAACTGCCCTTTCCCATGCACCAGGAACCCCTCTGAACCAGTCGTGTTTCTTTGGGTTTGCACTGTCTAGGGATATCTCCACATATCTGAGCCCTGCCTTCTTGGCTTTCTTGAGGTTCTCGATATCAGCGAAGAACCAACCGTTCGTTGCGACAGCTGCATACATTCCCCTTGAGGCTATCTCGGCAACTATGCGGTAGAAGTCAGGATGCATCGTGGGTTCACCCCCGCTTAGCGCTATTGACGCCACTCCAGCCTTATCGAGTTGATCCACGACCATCAGTTTTTCTTTAAGTGTTAATTCATCTGGCAGGGGCTTATCCGCTCGCTGATAGCAGTGCTTGCATCTTAAGTTACACATGTTAGTTAAGTTCCAGACTATTAGGAAAGGAGCTGGCATTTTTTGAGGGACTGTCACTCCGTAAAGCCCCAGACCCTTCATAACTAATGCAACCCCTCTCCTTACGGCAGGATCCTTCAGTGCCTCAATAGCTTCCTCTTCTCTCCCCCTCAACACCTTAATTCCGGCCTTAATTATTCCGTCAATTATTTCCGACGTAAACCTAACCGTGAGGGGGCATTTAACTGGCTCTCCTGCCATGGCTGATAGTGCATGGTATATTGTTGATGCTTTAACCTCGCGCCCGTTAAGCCTGCATGTGGTGTCAGAAGTTGCAAGCCTAAGGATTCCCCGGGAAAGTGGGTTATCGAACAGGAGCCTGAGGCCAGCAAGGAGAGCTCCAAGGCCTCCTCTCTCATCGTTTGATGAGTGATTTTGAGTATCATGGCTCATTCTTCTCACCACCAAAAGCTTTTTCCTTAAGTATTGAAAGGATCTCCTTAAAGATAATGCCTGCTATATCCCTGAACCTCCCTGCTCTGATTTCATCCCTTATGAACTGCCATCTAAGGTAGAACTTCCTATATGCGTAGACAAGCATTCTGCCGAGCTCCTTGATGGTGAAGTGAAATCCTCTCATGACTGGCTTAATAGTTGTGTAGTGCTCCCAATTCCAATCCTCAATCAATCCGTGCTTCAAGGCGTACTCATACATCGGCGTCCCAGGGTATGGGGTTAGGACCGTGAATTGAACGTAATGCGGTCGCAACTTAATGGCAAAGTCTACTGTTTTCTTCATGTCATCAATTGTTTCCCAGGGGAAACCTAGAATGAAGGCGCCACTTGCGAAGCCCCCTACCTCCCTTACCCATCGAAAGGCGTTAACTGCTTGATCGAGGGTTATTTTCTTACCTATTCTGTCTAAAGTATCCTGACTCCCTGACTCCACTCCAAAATATATGGCGTTACATCCGTTGCTGTAAAGGAAATCTAGATACTTACGGTCCACGTGATCAACTCTTGATCCGCAGGAGAAAGGTATGTCTATACCTCTGTCTTTTAGTTCTTGAACGAACTCATAGATAAACTTCCTGTTTACCGCTAGCTCGTCATC
>JAGHCP010000156.1 GCA_021160415.1 Desulfurococcales archaeon | reverse complement strand
GACGGGGTTATCCACGCGGAGAAGGCAGGGCTGGACGCTGTTCTCATAGATACTGCTGGGAGGATGCATACAGATAGGAACTTAATGGAGGAAATCAGGAAGGTTGTTAGGGTCGTTAAGCCGAATATAAAGATCCTCGTTCTCGACTCCCTCACGGGGAATGACGCAATTAATCAGGCTAGGTGGTTTGAGGAGGCCGTAGGGGTTGATGTCGTTATCCTCACCAAGCTGGACGCTGACGCTAAAGGGGGGTCCGCACTAAGCATAATCCTATCCATAAGGAAACCCATAATGTATGTGGGTGTGGGTCAGGAATACGACGACTTAATGCCCTACGACCCGACTGAAATACTTAATAAGTTACTCGGCCAGTAGGTTCGGGGGTTGATGCTCAGTTGAAGTTAGAGGATGTCCTGACGACGTGGAGGAAGATACTGGAGATCTCGGAGAAGCCTGAGCCGGACGAGTACAAGCTCCTCATAAAGATAACTTTCGGCGGTATACTGCTCGTAGGGGTTATCGGGTACTTGATTCATTTAGCACTAACTTACGCGCAGGGTGTGGGTTTTGGCTGAAGAGCGAAGTGGAGGGGAAACACCCGCACATACTGGTCCCGTCAAGTACTTGGTCTTAAGGACTACGGTGAATCAAGAGCTGAACGTGGCCCTCATGCTTGAATCAATAGCCTCCAACCTTGAGAACAGTGGGTTATACGCAGTTATCGTCCCCCCTGAAATCAAGGGCTACATCATACTTGAGGCTAAAGGGCTTCACGTAGTGAATAGGTTGATACGCGACATAAAACACGTTAAAGGCAGCGCTGTAGGGTCTCTCAGGGAGGACGAGGTTGAGAGGCTCATAAAGGTTGTTTCACCTATCGAGAAGGTCAAGCCCGGAGACATAGTTGAGATAGTTTCCGGGCCCTTCAAAGGCTTAAAAGCCAGAGTTATATCTGTAGATGTGCAGAAGAACGTCGTCACAGTCAGAATGCTTGAGGCCTCCTACAGCATGGAGGCCACCCTCCCAGGGGATGATATTAGGCCCGTCAAGAAGAAGTGATGCAGTATGGCGTGGAAAACCGTTAGAGCTAAGGTGAAGGGTGGGCAGGCCTCGCAGGCCCCTCCCCTAGGCCCTGCGCTTAACCAGTACGGGTTAGACGTAGGGAAGGTCATCGACGAAATAAACGAGATGACTAAGGGTTTCGAGGGGGAGGAAGTAACCGTAAATATATATGTTAACACAGACACTAAGGAGTACAGGATCGAGGTTAAGTCTCCCTCAACAACTTCACTGCTTCTTAAGGCTGCGGGGGCGAGCAAACCTTCTGGGGATCCCGCTCACAATAAGGTCGGCAACATAAGCCTGGAGGACGCCATAAAGGTAACGCTGCTTAAGAAGTACGACCTCACAGCTAAAACCCTTAAGGCAGGTCTTAAATCGATACTCTCGACCGCCGCGACGATAGGGCTCACTGTTGACGGTAAAGAACCGAAGGAGGTCGTGAAGGAGGTTGAGGAAGGCATGCATGATGAATTATTGCTTAAATACGAGGAAGAATGGAAGAAAGGTAGGTGATGCTGATGCCGCTCAGTAAGGAAGTGCTTGAAGATGCGATCAGGAAGGCAATTGAGTTAGGCAGCGGGCGTAGGTTTAAGCAGTCCGTGGAGCTTCAAGTAGTGTTCAAGGGGGTCAACCCCAAGGACCCTGAGATAAAGTTCAGGGAAGCCGTTTACCTACCGAAGGGTGCAGGCAAGCCTTCGAAGATAGTGGTGGTTGCTGACGGTGAGATGCTTCTGAAGGCCAGGGAGGCAGGGATAGATGCCTACAGCAGCGAGGAAATTAAGGGGATGAGTAAGAGGCAAATAAAGAAGCTGGCAAGGCAGTACGACTTCGTTTTGGTTAAGGCGGACCTAATGGCTCAGATGGGTAGGATATTAGGCCCAGCACTAGGTCCGAGAGGGAAAGCCCCCATCCCCGTGCCTGCGAACGCGGACATAGCGGTCATAGCTAAGAGGTACTCCAACAGCGTAAGGTTGAGGAACAAGGAGCAGGCATGGGTAGGTTGCAGGATAGGGACGGAGGATATGTCACCTTCCGACCTAGCTGAGAACGCGTTGGCGGTTATTGAGAGGATAAGGGCTAAGTACAAAAGGCCTTTCGAAACCACAACGAAGCTCTACGTAAAAACAACGATGGGTGTGCCCGTGGAGGTGTATACAATATGAAGGGCTCAACTAAGGCATCCATGCTTAAAGCACTGCAGCTTGTTAAGTCTAAGGAATCCACCAAGAAGGAAAGGGTTAGGAAGGCGATAGTGGAGAAGTCCAGGGTTGTTGAGGAGATTAAGCAGTACCTAAGCAAGTACGGAGTGATCGCTATATTCGACCTCGAAGGTATACCGTCCAGCCAGTACAAGAAAATAAAGTCTGAGCTCGAGAGGTATGGACCGATAAAGGTCTACAAAAACAACGTGTTCCTCAGGGCAGCTAAAGATGTCGGTATTCCCGGAATCGATGAATTAGCTCAGTACCTCACAGGTGTTAACGCTTTCCTCTTCACTGAGGCTAATCCCTACGAGGTAGCGCTTAAGGTTGAGAAGGTCGTCGCCCCGAAATTCGCGAAGCCGGGGGACAAGGCAGAGAGCGACATATACGTTCCTGAAGGCCCTACGGGGATACCTCCTGGCCCCATGCTTTCGGTGTTCGGGAAGCTAAAGATCAGGACGCAGGTCCGGGAAGGCATTATCTGGATCGCTAAGGAAACTAAGGTTGCGGGACCTGGCGATGAGATATCGTCAGACTTAGCATCTCTTCTGAGGAAGCTAGGGATAAAGCCGATCATGGTTAGGCTGAAGATTAAGGCGGTGTGGGATAGAGGGAAGCTGTACTCAGCGGAAGACCTGAGGATTGATGTGGAGAGCTTCAAGGGAGACGTGCTTCAAGCAGTGGCTGCTGCGAGGGAAGTGGCTGTCGAGGCGGCGATGCCTCTCCCTGACATAATGCCGCTGATAATCAGCAGGGCGTATAGGAGGGCGGAAATGCTTGCTGCGGAGGCAGGATTCGTAACTCCCTCAACGGCCGAATCAGTCTTCAGGGTGGCAGTAGGGAGGGCTATGGCCCTCGCTGTTGAGGTCGTTAAGAGGGAGCCTGAGATAGGGATAGAGGTCGCCGTTCAGGCACCTCAGCTGCAGCAAGAGACGAAAGCCGAGGAGAAGAAGGAGGAAGAGGAAGAAGAGGAGAAGGAGGTTAGTGAGGAGGAAATCGCTGAAGGTATCGGCTCGCTTTTCGGCTAACCTACCATTAAATCGCTTAACACCGGTTCTACGGGAATAACTTATTTTAAAAGCACTCCTAACTAACCTTAGGTTCAGAGGCATGTCTCAGAAGGAAAGCATATACTACGTCAGGATGTTTAAGGAGAGAGGCTACGTAAGAAGGAAATGCAAGCACTGTGGGGAATTTTTCTGGTCGGTTAAGGAGAGGGAGGACTGCGGTGACGCGCCATGCAGCGATTACACGTTCTTTGAACTCAGTAAGTCACTCAAATCCCTCACAGTGCTGGAGACTAGGAGCAAGTTCCTGAAGTTCTTCAAAAGGAAGGGGCATGAAGTCATAGAGCCCTACCCGGTAGTGGCTAGGTGGAGGGACGATCTCTACCTAACGATTGCGTCGATAATACTGTTTCAGCCCCACGTCACTTCAGGACTGATGCCGCCACCCGCAAACCCTTTAGTTGTTGCGCAGCCCTGCGTAAGGCTGGAAGACATAGACAGCGTAGGCTACACGTTCGGCAGGCACTTAACGAGCTTCATAATGGGAGGGCATCACGCCTTCAACTACCCGGAAAAGAAGGTTTACTTCACGGACGAGACAGTGGAGTTCGCTACGGAGTTCTTCACGAAGGAGATCGGGATTCCTGAAGAGGAGCTCGTCTTCAAGGAGTCATGGTGGGAGGGAGGAGGGAATGCCGGGCCGTCCTTCGAGGTGACTGCGGGCGGTCTGGAGCTCGCCACCCTAGTATTCATGATGTATGATGTGAAGGGCGGGTCTAAGAAGGAAATGCCTCTTAAAATAGTTGACACCGGGTACGGGATAGAGAGGATTGCCTGGTTCACGCAGGGTGTTCCAACAGCTTTCCACGCTATCTACGGGGACTTAGTGAGCAAGTACCACTCAATCCTCAACGTCCCTGAGCCTCCGAAAGATCTACTGATGTCGGCCGTTAAGCATGCCGGGAGGCTTAACCCGAAGGACCTCCTGAAGTATGAGGAGCTGAAGAAAGTGGTTTCCCGTGAGAGCGGGTACCCCGCAGCTGAGGTCGGTAATTACTTAGACGGCGCTGTCAAGGTCTACGCGCTCCTAGATCACGTAAAGACCGCTTCCTTGATGCTGGCGGACGGTATTGTTCCTTCAAACACCGGTGAGGGCTACTTAATTCGGCTAGTTCTGAGGAGGATTTTCAGGTTACTTAACAGCTTGGGGGCGCTCAGCGCGGCGCCCGAACTCTTCGAGCTTCAGGCTAAGCACTGGGCGGAGCTTTACCCTCAAATCAAGGCCTCACTTAACTATATACTCGACGTCCTTAGCGTTGAGGAGGGGAGGTTCAAGCAGCTGTTAAGTAGGGCACCATCCATAGTTAGGAAGTACGTTAGGAAAGGTTCCCGGGGGTTAAGTGAGGACGAGCTCATCGAGCTGTACGACAGCCACGGTGTACCGCCAGAGGTGGTTAAGGAGTTAGCTAGTAAGGAAGGCGTGAACGTCGAAGTACCTCCCGACTTTTACTTCAAGGTGACGTCGAGGCACTCCACAGCACCCATTAAGGGGGCCGGGAAGTCTAAGCTACCGCCTGAAGTTGCTGAGGAAGCCTCGAGGCTTAACCCTACGAAGCTGCTGTTTCATGAGGATCCCTACCTGAAGGAGTTCAAGGCAAGGGTCGACGCGCTAATCAACGGTAAATACTTAGTTCTGGATAGGACTGCTTTCTACCCTGAGGGAGGGGGGCAGCTTGGAGATATTGGTGAAGTGGAGTTCCCGCTGGAAGGGATTAAGGCTGAAGTGATCGACACGCAGAAAGCGGGGGACGTGGTAATTCACGTCCTGAAGGAAGCTATCCCCACGAGCGTTGTCGGTGAGGAAGTCACGGGCAGGATAGATTGGCTGAGGAGGTTCTCGCTCATGAGGCATCATACAGCGACTCACATCCTCTTGGGTGCGGCGAGGAAAATCCTAGGTGAGCATGTTTGGCAGGCGGGGGCCGAGAAAACACCGTCTAGGGGGAGATTAGACATCACTCACTACAAACCCTTGTCTGCGGGCGAGATACGCAGGATTGAGGAGCTGGTGAACAGAGTTATTGATGAGGGAAGGAACGTTATATCCCGGTACATGCCGAAGTACGAAGCGGAGAAGAAGTACGGGTTCCGTCTGTATGAGGGCGGCGTGATAATGAAGCCCATCATAAGGGTCGTTGAGGTC
>JAGHCP010000044.1 GCA_021160415.1 Desulfurococcales archaeon | reverse complement strand
CCAAAGAAGTATGGAGTGCTTCAAGGTTGAGGGGGTGAGGACTGTGAACCCTGTTCCAGTGAAGCCGCTGACGGATTCGAAGAGTGCATCAAGGTATGATATCCTTATGTCGTAGCTTAGAGCTATAGCCGAGATGGCTGGGATTATCACCCAGCCCACTGCTGCAGTGACTAGAGCCTCTAGAGTTGAGAGTGGGGCTCCTTTAATCTGGGATGTTAGGATGCCAGTCACTACTACGATCAGGGATATTACTAGGAACGCCTTGCTAAGGGGTTCGTGGTAAAGGATATCCGTTAGAGGCACCAGTATCATCAGAATCCCTAGGACCATCAGCAATCCTCCCAAGGCCTTCATTATGTTCCTCAGCTGCAATGATTAAGCCCCCTGAGGAAAGTCGTCAAGGAAAGTTAGTGAGGGGAGTTATTTAAGGATGATTTTCACGTGGCTTCTTTAATTCCGTTGTTCTTGAGGCGTTCGTGAAGAGTCTTGAAGCCCAGCTCGTACTTCTTATCACTGGTTATTTTCCTGCAGAGAATGCATAGGACGTCACCCGCCTCCATCTCCCTGTTCACTAGGCTTTCTGCGTAGCTCCTCATGAGTTTCGAGAACTTCTCGTCCTCCAGTACAGCCTTAACCAGCCTCTCGTCCGCTCTCTTAGCCGTTAAGTAATTCGAGATCGCTGCCGGCGTCACTCCAAGAAGCTTACTTGCTTGGTAAATCGAGTACCCGTAGTCATTAATAAGTATCCTAGCTAAGCAGGCCCTTAGCAGAGGCATCAGTTCCTTCACTATGACCTCACATGGGGGACGCTTCATTATACCATCCGCAAGAAGAAAAGCGTTGCAAGTGTAAAAAGCTTTAACCTAGTTAAAGAAAGGTTTAGGAGCTTTCACTTCTTAAGCTTTCGACACATCTCTTAACGCATTCGTGAAAATACTCGCCTGAGAAACCGGCTTCAGCGCATCTTTCTCTGCAGACCCTTACTGGATGCGTTAACTCGTAATCTGAGGAACGCAAACCAGCTAGCACCATGGTAAGAGGTTTGTGTTGAATTATTAACTTATTTACTCCTCTGAGACGATACTACTGGATGCTTACATCTCACGAGGTGATGATGAGTGAAGTACGTAATTAGAGCTAGGCTGGAAGTCGACGGCATGGTCGACAAGCCTGACATCATAGGGGCTGTGTTCGGCCAGACCGAGGGTCTCTTCGGCCCGGAATTCGACCTAAGGGAACTGCAGGACAAGGGAAGGATAGGTAGGATCTCAGTGGATATAAAGCACCATAACGGGAAGACCGTAGGCGAGATCCTCCTACCATCGAACCTCGACAAGGCCGAGACGGCGCTCGTCGCTGCGATGCTTGAATTCGTTGATAAGGTCGGACCTTTCAACGCTAGGATCAAGGTAACGGACATAGTCGATCTCCGGGTTGAGAAGGTTAAGAAAATAACTGAGAGGGCTAAGGAGCTCCTCAGACAATGGTTTAAGGAGAAAGGGGTTGACGTTAAGGAGATTCTATACGATATTGAGAGCGCGGTTAAGGTTGGTGAGGTAATTCATTACGGACCGGAGAGACTAGTGGCTGGCCCCGACGTCGAGAAGTCGGATACTCTGATAATAGTTGAGGGAAGGGCTGACGTAATAAACCTCCTTCGGTACGGCTACCGGAACGCCATAGCAATTGAAGGTGCGAAAGGGAAGATTCCGTCCTCAGTCATTGACTTAAGTAAAAGGAAGAAGAAGGTTATAGCCTTCCTTGATGGCGACCATGCAGGAGACTTAATTCTTAAGGAGTTGCTGAGGGTGGCCAAGGTTGACTACGTTGCTAGGGCCCCAACCGGGAGGGAAGTCGAGGAGCTAACTGGGAAAGAGATCATGAAAGCGTTGAAGAACGCCATACCTGTTAAGGAGTTACTAGCTCAAGAAAAGGCCGAGAAGGTTGAGAAGCGGAAAGAGCAGGCTGTCTCAGTTCCGGAGACGGGGGTAACTCCTCAGGTGGAGTATGTTGAGACTTTAAGGATCCCGACATCCGTTATCAGCGACATCCAAGAGTTGAGAGGCACCTTGGAAGCTTTGCTGTACGATTCTTCATGGAAGAAAATCGGGAAAATACCTGTCAGGGATGTGGTGGATTACCTCCTAACTAAGGGTGACGGGGTTTACGCCATAGTTATGGATGGAATAATCACTCAACGCGTGGTTGATGCGGCCGCCGTTAAAGGGGTTAAGGCATTGATAGGTGCAAGGGTCGCCACCATAACTAAGAAACCCACCGGCATAGTGATGTTGTCGTTCGACGACCTCACGCAGTGAGGGTGGGCTACCTAGGAGGATATAAAGCGCTTACTTTTTCTTTACGAAGAAGTCCGCAAGAGTTTTCTTGACCTTCCCAGCGGCCTCAAGGTGCTTCTCCGTTATTCCGAAGTAGGAAAGAATCCTTAGTGCTGCGGGGATTATCTGGTGCTTGACGTAGTACTCATGATCAACGTCTTCCACAGTAGCCATCATGTAAGGCATCGCTCTCGACGATATGCTCCCTGAACCCTTAACTATTACATACCCTATCTCCATCCCTGGCTCAACCTTGATGCCTGCCTTCATCATTCTCCTTGCCGCCTCGACGTGGGGGGCGCTCACATCGTACTCCTCAACACGCTTAGTGATTTTCTTCCATATTATGAGTTTGTCGAGAGGCACTCTCCCCTTCCTGAGGTTCTCCACAACGTTCCTGACGTAGGTTACTGCCTCGTCGGGGGATCCTGTTTTGAGGACTATCCTACCGACCTCCTCCTGCACCTCCTTAGCTATTTCAGTCCAGTCACCCCTCACGGCCTCGAAGCCTACGATATCTATCCTACCGTCCGGCAGGAGACCTATGTACCTCTTCTTAGCTTCCGTGAAGAACACCTTCCTGTAGACCTTATCTACCTTGATCTCCAGCCCGAGTTCCTCCTCGACCTTCTTTATGAACTTGTCAACTTTCTCTTCATCATTCACGACGAAGAGGGAGTCCGTGTCTCCGTATATGACTCTAAGGCCTAGGTGCTCAGCAATTTTAATAGCTTTACTTATAGTTGCTCTCCCTAATGCTGTTACGGCCTCTGCTCCTTCCTTGAAGTACCACCTAGCCCCCATCCAGCCCATGTACCCGTAGGAGGCGTTGGCCAGAACTTTCAGGGCTTTCTGCCTTTCGTTGAGCAATCTGTACTCGGGCGAGTTCGGCGGGTACTTCCTCATCTCCTCCTTGACTTCATTCCTGAGTTTGAGGAGCGTGGTTAACACGTTCTTGTAGAACCCGGGAGGCTCCTTCCTGAACTTATAGTTCAGGTCAGGGATAATGAAGCACTCATCTTCGCTGCATTCCTCATTGACGAACGTGTCTGGACCTATGTTGTACTTAATCATTAAGGAGGGGTACATCGAGGAGAAGTCCAGCACCGCAATGTTTTCATGGACGCCCTTCACGGGCTTGAGCACTATGGCGCCCCGATAGCTTGTGTAGGGCCTCTCAACCCTGTTGGGAACTAACTCCCTGAACTTCCTAGCAGACCTAATGAGGAACCACTCAAGCCTGAACCCCACGGACGCAGCCCCTACCTGGTCGAGGGGGAGCCCTGTCAGGCTAGACAGCTGAATCGCGAATGGTACGAACCTATCGGCAAGTCCAAGCGTGGATACTACGTCATCCTTCGCGTACTTTCTCAAGATTTCCCTTTTCCCGGGGTCGTCCCAGTACCTATGTATTTCATACCACGGGATCAGTGTCCTCTCGGATTTACGCATAACCCCTAAATAATCAGCGACTTCCTCAAGGGACTTAATCTTAACTTCGTACAGCTCCTGCGCAAAGTCGTAGAGGTCCACGTTAGCCCTCCCTTGAATTGATATGTGGCCGTAGACGGAAGTTCTCGGAACCCCGTCCTTAACCCGACCAACGTCTAAGTTGATTTTGAGTACTTCGGCCCTCTTCATAAGGTATTGCCAGTCGAAGCCATTGCTGTTGTAACCCACTATTATGTCTGGGTCCATTCTGCGTACGAGTTCGGAGAACCTGGCTAGGAGCGACACGTCACCTTTGCTTCCCTCCGACGCTTCAATTATTTCAGTGTGTCCGGAGTTGCTGGCAACTGAAATAATTATCACAGGGTCCCTTTCAGGTAACGGCGTTCCCTTGGGGTTATAT
>JAGHCP010000083.1 GCA_021160415.1 Desulfurococcales archaeon | reverse complement strand
GTGTAGACGGCGCTCTGGAACCACGCGAAGTTCAGGGAGTCGATGTTGGTCTTCGGCACGTTAATCGGTTCGTTCGTGAGCCTCTGGATCAGCTTATCTATGTCTGCTGCGTGGAAGGTTGAGAGCACAGGATGTCCTGTCTGCATTGCTTGGAACGCGATGTTGCCCTCAGCACCTCTGATCTCACCGACGATTATGTAGTTGGGCCTCTGCCTTAGGGCTGCCCTGAGGAGGTCGAACATCGTGACGCTGCTCTCCTTCTTACCTGTATCCCTAGTCAATTCCCTAGTCCAGTTGGGGTGAGGGACAACAACCTCGGCGGTGTCCTCTATGGAGACTATCTTCGCGCTAGGCCTTATGAAGACCAGCATGGCGGTCAGTGATGTGGTTTTACCGCTTGCGGTCTCCCCACACACGAAACCGCTCATGCCTTCCCTGAGTAGCATCCAGACGTAGGCGGCGACCCTGGCGTCGAAGGTGCCCCAGTTGATGAGCTGCGTTACGCTTAGAGGGGTCTTCGAGACCTTCCTTATTGTGAAGTTCGAGCCTCTGAGGCTCACGTCGCTCCCATACACAATGTTGATTCTTGAACCGTCAGGAAGGGTAGCGTCGACTATGGGCCTCGCGCTGGACAGGGGTTTACCTATCTTCTCAGCTAGGGATATTAGGAAGGCGTTCAGCTCGTCCTCATCCTTGAAGCCCACGCTGCTCTCCATAGGGCCGAATATTTTATGTATGATGAAGATGTTGCCTAAACCGCTGCAGGAGATGTCCTCGAGGAACGGATCCCTTATGAATGGCTCTAGCGCGCCGACGCTTATCTTATCCCTGATAACGTGGTAAACTATGACCTTCCCCAGCTCGTCGGGGGGTATTCCGTCCTGAGCTAAGCTACCTGCCCGCCTCATGATGGAGGGCATGGACTCCATAGTTAGGTCAAGCATTAAGCAAGCCTTCTCTTGGGGGGAGGAAGGTATGACTCCCTCAGGTATTCGGGCAGCTATCTCCTCCTCAGCTATCTTGAGGAGCTGCTCGGGAGGCCGAGGGGGCTGGATGACTATGTACTGTGTGTAGCCGCTCTCTGACCTAGCGCTTAAGGCGTTGATGAAGATCCCTCCGCCGACCGGGTATATCACGTTGTACTCAGTCTTGAACTTGTAAGCGGTGGAAGGCCTCTCAACGACTTCAGGCTCGCCGTACTTCCCCTTAACCTCCTCTATGTACTTCCTCAGGTACCACGGCTCCTTCTCGTCGAAGTAAGGTAGCTTACAGTCAGTCCTGAACGTTATCTTGGCTTTCCCTCTCCTCCCAAGCCCCCCGAAACTTATCTTTAGGCGGAGCCCCATACGCATCACGCCTTGGCTGCCTTAATCGGAACTATCTTAATCCCCATAGCGGGGTCTACGTCGAATGTTATGGAGGACTCTCCGCCCGGAGGCATTCCCTTCATCTTAATGATGCTCAGCACCTTGTAGATCTTACCGCCGATGACCGTGTTAGAGACCTTAATGTAGCCGTCGCACGTCCCCCTGATCTTAGCGCCCAGCTCCTCACTCACCACGCTTGGATGTAGGGTAATTAAGAAGCCCTTATCCCTGCTCGCAAGTATCCTCAGCCTGGACATGAAGTTAAGAACGATGTCCGTAGGTGCGTAAGTAAGCAGTTGAGTTAAGGAATCAATCAGGAATATGTCGTACTTCCTGCTCACAGCCTCCAGGTACTGAGCTATCGCCGGCAACACGACCCTCCCATGCTCAGGCCTCCACCTGAATCTCCTCAAATACAGGGAGATCACGTTAAGCATCCCGTGCAGGTAGTACCTATCGACGTTCAGCTGGATCTCAGACATGCTCTTAAGGTACTCCCTCGGCCTACTCTCGCTGATTATAGCTAGACCCCTCATCCCGACCCTCAAAGCGCCGTAGAGGAACTGCTGTGCTAGGGCAGACTTCCCTGACCCGTGATCCCCCTCAATAAGTATGATGTTGGGGTAGGGGAACCCCCCACCCAACCTCGTGTCAAGCTCCTCATTCCCAGTAGGGATGATCTTCCTGATCATCCCTACCCACCCCCAACGGAGTACATTGTTGACGTGCCGCGGGGCGAGACCGCCACCACTATGACAGGGTAAGAAGGTGAGGAAGGCGTCGGCAGGTATAAGCTGAGCTCAGCTACCTCCCCAGGGATTAGGTAGTCTCCGGCACTTAGGTCCCGCCTCAGATCCCCGTCATATATGGTTTTGATGCCCCACCCGGGGGTTGAGTTGTAAGCGAGCATCGTTGTTAGGGGTTTGCCTGTGGTGTTATCTATGTACTTCACTATCACTTCAAGGTGTGTGAGAGGTATTACGGGTAAGCCCTTAACTGTTAGGTTAAGTAAAATGTATGTCGAGTTAACCCGGCTTGCGGAGGTTATGTAGAGGGACTGCTTCTCGGAGCTGTAGGCATACGTAAGTGACTTGCTTATGGATTCCTGCAGAATCACGGCTGCGTTAACCAGGAACATGTACCCCACAACCACGACTATCATGAGGACGAACGCGACTATAGCGGCAGGAGCAGTTACCTCACTAGGCATGGGGCATCACCCCGTGAGTTCCGCCTCCGCTGTAGCGCCTGAAGGTAGCACGATCTTCACCCTCACAGGTGCGGACGTGTCTGTGCTGGGCGGAGGTATCTTGATTATCACGGTCTCCCCTGAGGACCACACCCCGTCATTATTCAGGTCAATCAGCTGCGCCACGTTGTTTGATGATGTGTTCGAGAGGACGTACATCTTATTGAGCTGGTTGTATGTACCTACATACACCTCCGTCTTGTTGTAGAGCTGTGACTCAGGTATGTCCGTCGACCCGACGTTCTTCACGAAGATGTCGTACTCAGCGCTCCCGTTGTAGAACCCAGAGACTACCTTTATCTCGCACTGTATTTCCTGTAGCTTAGTGTTCAGCAGGCCGCTCATGACGCTGTTTACATACCCCATCCTTCCTATGACGTAGGCCGCGAACACTGACGCCATTATGATGCCGACGATCGTCAAGATGGCATGCACCATAACTGTCGCTTCTCCCATTCATGACCCCTCAGCTCTCCGTAAGGCCCTCGTCGACGGACGCAGAGCTCCCCCTAATCCTATCCTTAACCCTCCTCAGCAAGAGCTTAATGCTCTCCTCCTCTAACTCACGGTCCTCAATACCTAAGGTCTTAGCTAGCAGAGCCATCACGGCTATGTGGTCCTCAGCAGTTAAGCCATATTTACTCCCCTCAGCAGCCAACGTAACTAAATCCCTAAGAATCTCGGACTCACCCTCACCGACCAGGTTAAGCTTCCTGAATAGGTCAACATACTTCTCAATCAGCTCGGGAGTCACGCTGCCCTTAAGCTCCAGCACGAGCCTCAGCAGCCTCAGAGCCCTTCTAAGATCCATTCCCGAAACCGACCTAGGTGTCGGTAACTTAGGGACCTCCAACCTCGGCTCCTCCGCCTTAAGCGTAGGTGTTAGTACAGGCACGGACTCCTTAACGCCGGGCTTCTCACCGCTTTCCTCAGGCCTCCTAACACCCTCACCTCTCCTCTGAGGCTTCTCCTCACGAGACTCGCTCACAGGGACCTTCTCAATCCTTGCTAACGGGTTACTCAGCTCAGACACTGTCTCCCTAAGCTCCATAACGGCCTCCTTCAACGCATTCACGAGCTCCGAAATCTCCTCCCTACTTGCCTCTTCCTTCCTCTCTTCACCCATCACACCCACCTCCGCTTCACGGATTTCCTCACGCGGGGCATTTCCCAACCACCTCCTAACCAAGAAACGGAGCAAAGGCCTAACCGTGACCCTACACACAGGGCACCTACACGGCCAAACAAGATCGACGAGCTCATCAACCGACTCAATTACTCCTCACCTCCCTCATCAAACCCAAAAAACCTGAAACACCCCAATGCAGAAGAAACATTGCTAGGAGTGCCACCCCAATTGTGAAGCTAGAGGGGGGTTTATGACCTAAGTAAATCACTTCATTGTATAACCACAGGATCACTGTAACTGTCCCTACTAAAGAGAGAGTTGATATTCCAGCTACAATACGAACTAATCTATTCCTTAT
>JAGHCP010000021.1 GCA_021160415.1 Desulfurococcales archaeon | reverse complement strand
GGCTTCTGCTTGAGGCCGTGAATGACGACCCCCGGGCTTCCCAGGGAGTCCAGAACCCTGTACGTGAGGTCTCCGACACCGGCGGACGTGCCTCCGGAGGTTAGCACAATGTCTGACTCACTCAAGGCCTTTAAGAGCGCGTTCCGGATGCTGCTCTCCTCGTCCTTGACGATCCCGTAGATCTTAGGTGTGCCTCCCAGCTCCTTAACCGCTGCAGCTAGTGAGTAGGTGTTCACGTCGAAGATCTGTGAACCTTTAAGCTCAGCTCCCGGCTCAACCAGTTCATCACCTATAGATATGATGCCGACACGTGGAGATTTGAAGACCTTGACCTTATCCACGCCTACAGCAGCTAATGCAGCGATCTCTGCCGACGTCAGTAAAGTACCTTCCCTCAGAATCAGCTCCCCCCTCAGTATGTCCGAGCCAGCCCTCGCTATGTTCTCACCAGGTGCTACGGATCGGTAAACGAGTACTTCATTCCCCTTCTGCTTAGTGTACTCCACCATGACGACTGAGTCAGCGCCTCGGGGGATCATTGCTCCAGTATCGATTTCCGCAGCCTCACCTACCCTTATCTCTAAGGTCGGTGTCTCACCTATCTTAACGTGGCCAGTAACCCTCAGAGCAACTGGATTATCTTCTTCAGCACCCTCCAAGCTCCTAGCCACCGTAGCATATCCGTCGACCTCAGACCTATCGAAGGGAGGAGCGTCCCAAGAAGCATAGACGCCCTCAGCCAGAACTCTACCTAAAGCATCTGCCAACGTAACAACTTCAGTTCCAGTAGGTCTTAGCTCAACGTACTTCTTTAGGACATCAAGTACCTCAACAGGCTTCACGAGTCTGTGGAAAAGCTTCCTAACCAACTTGACTGCCCCCAACCACTAAACAGAGCGAAAATACACTTATTAATTGGAACATATCCACAACTTCGGGCGGGGGTGCCCGAGCAAGGTCAAAGGGGTCGGGCTTAGGCCCCGATGGCGTAGGCCTGCGTGGGTTCGAATCCCACCCCCCGCACCACACCTTTCATTATAAGTTAATTTGATTCGTTTAGGTTTTAATCAAAACTTCTTAGTGATTGTAGGGCGTCGATGCGAGGGGTATTAGGGAGAGGTGTGGTGAAGCTTGTGCTTGCCTCCTTTATTGCTGGGCTTACTGGGGTTCTTGCGCAGGTAGGGTTTAATCTAGGGCCAGTTCCGTACACGATGCAGAACGTAGGTGTTGTGCTCGCAGGTCTGCTGCTGCCGCTGTCCTATGCGTTCATCTCAATGTTGCTTTATCTCACCTTGGTTTTCCTAGGGTTTCCTATGGGTGCAGGCTTTCAAGGAGGACCTGCAGTAATTCTTGGCTATGAAGGTGGTTATTTCCTTGGTTTTCTACTCGCAGCCCCCATCCTCTCCCTGATGAGTAGGGCTTACTTCAGATTGGTTGGGAGGGACTTAACGACTATGAAGGGGAGGGACTTCGCAGTATTGGTGGTGGTCTGTGCGGTTTCAACCCTACCTATATATTTGTTGGGATTCATTGTTTTCTCGTTCTACGCTTACCCGGGATCCAGTCTTTACGCTTGGTCATTGAACGTTGATAACTCGCTGAACCTGAAATCAGGGAACCCTTACCTGACCCTGTTCGTCGCTTCAGCCCTTATCTTCATGCCTCAGGACTTCCTCATGGATCACGTGATAGGTATAGTTATTGCTTCCGCTCTGTCGAGATTGATGCATTTCCGTGGTGTGTAGGATGAAGTATTTGGACGTCGACATTAAGGAGGTCAGGAAGGACGGGGATGTGATCCTAGCTGGCATTGACTTCACAGCATCTGCGGGCGAGAAGGTCCTCTTACACGGGCCTTCCGGCAGTGGGAAATCCACACTCCTTAAGGTGATTTCCGGGCTGATACCAGAGCTTTACCAGCATTTCGAGGTTTCGGGTACGGTTAGGGTTGCTGGGTTAACTCCTGCTGAAGCTGCTGAGCAGGGGATCATCTCCTACGTTCCGCAGGACCCCTCAACATTCTTCATAGGGCTGTCGCTGAATCAGGAATTTGCGATCTTATCGCTGGAATCAGGGAGAAGATTAATGGGTTTAGGATGCCTCGACCCTTCCAAGAGTTTCCTAAGTATGTCGGATGGGGAAATGTATAGAGCCGCATCCATGATTTCCGTGTATTCTGGGGCTAAGGTTCTCCTCTTCGATGAGCCTTCAGCACATCTTGACCCATCATCGCTTAGGGGTTTCTTAGACGTGTTAGACGATGTATGCGAGGAAGGCGTTACCGTCGTTATTGCCGATACTAGGCAGGAGCCTTATAGGGGTTACGTTGATAAAGTGGTTTCCATGGGGTCTGATCCCTTCAGCCAAGAGCGCGTTTCTCGGAGGACCCGATCTGTGGGGGATGAGGTTGCTTTCCTAGCTAGGGACGTCAGGTTCAGATACGCTGAGGGGTTTGAGTTATCGGGTTTCGATGTTGAGGTCAAGGTCGGGGAGTCCTTGGCTTTCTTGGGGAGGAACGGCGTGGGTAAAACCACGAGGCTCAAGTTGCTGGCAGGTATCCTAAAGCCTGTGGAGGGCTTCGTTAAAACCGCTGAACCTGTTTTTTATCTGCCTCAAAGCCCTCTCTACATGTTTTCAGAAGGTACTGTGATTGAGGAGCTTCGCCTCCACGCTAGGCTTTGGGGGTGGAACCGCAGCGTTGAGGATGTGGCTGAGGCTTTAGGGTTGTTGAACATACTTCATCGGAACCCTTACACCTTAAGCGTTGGTGAGGCAAGGCGTTTGATGCTTGCTTTAGGGATAATCCACAATCCTAGGGGTGTAATCTTGGATGAGCCCACGCTTGGGATGGGTGGTGGGGCCCGGTGTTTAGTTGCTGAACTCGTCGAGGAGCTTCTATCCTCAGGTAAGTCCGTCGTTATTGGTACTCATGATCCTATGTGGTGTGACGTAGTGGATGCCGTTCACGAGTTAAGGTGATAGAAGTTGATATCGGGTTTGGCAAGAGTCCTATCCAGGGTATTAATCCGCTCGAAAGCCGAAGAAGGTGCTAATCCATTACTTATTATTTCGTTGTTAGTTCTGAGCTCAACTATCTCGCTAAGGATGTCGTTCCTGGCTAATGCTGTGTTATTATTTGGCGGTCTCGCGGGCATTTACCTCTTGGGGGTGGAATTGTTTGGTGTTTTACGCATTCTAGCTCCCTTCCTAGCAATGTACCTGATCCCCACCCTCCTAGCTCAGGGGTTGTTTCTCCACTCCGTGGCTTACCACTTCATTTTCCTTAACGTGGTTAGGATGGCAGCTCTTGAGCTGATATCTGTGTTCTGCTTAAATGCCATTGATTTCCCGAACCTCGTGAAGCTAGCAAGGAAAATCTCACCTGCTCTCTCATTCGGTCTAGCATTAACTATTAAGTCCTTCTTAGCGGGGATTAAGGATTTCGAGAGTGTTTCATCGATATATGAAGTATGGTTTAGGGGTAGGGGGAAACGCCTCCAATCAGTTAGGAAGGCGTGGATCACGTCGAAAACCGTAACGTATTCAGCGATGTTCCGAGCTTTTCAAGTGTCCGAAGCTATTTATGTAAGGCGGGCTGTTTTCAGAGTCACCTCTCAGGAAGGCGTACGTGGAGCCATCGCAGTAAATCCCGGG
>JAGHCP010000143.1 GCA_021160415.1 Desulfurococcales archaeon | reverse complement strand
CCGCAGAACCAGCCTTAAAGCTTCCGACGGATGCCACCGATACTTAAGAACGTCTCTATGAACCTCCCCGACGCTATTGAGGAGCTTCTCATCCACCTCGACACTTAGCCTGTTCTTGACGTAGTAGACGTCGGTCTCCTTCCTCGAGGGATGGTACTGGGGCACGAATAAACTGTCGAAATTCCAGAGCGCAAGCTCTATGTGAGGCCCTTTCACCTCTTCGAAACCTAGAGACATAACTAATTCCCTTACGTAATTGAGGAAATAGACATACGGATGGGGTCTGCCAACTCTCCTACTGGGGAACTCTATGCTAAGGTCGAATTCCTTAATTATTGCTTCCCTCCACCCCCCGCTCGCAATCAGCTCAGGCGTTAACTTGGTGACTACTATAGCCCTCCTCACTCTCCCGTCGCGTAAGGCTTCCTTCAATGTCTCCGTCGGTTTCACAAGTATTTGCTTCTCCACTACGAGCTCTGCAAGACCTCGTCTCCTTAACTCCTTCCCCACGTCCCCCAACTCTGTTTCCGCCATTCCAGGGGTAGAGGACATTTTCCGGAGGCCTTCCTTAAGCTGCCGAATATACTCCTGGAGCTTCGACGTTTCATTAACTATTACCTTCCCACCCCTGATTTCGATCGCTCCGAAGCGTCTTAGGCGGCCAAGTGCCGCTGAAAATTCCTTTTTGTCCATACCCGAAGCACTCCTTAAATCATTAAGGATTAACTCCCCTGACCTACCAGCTAAGATCTTAAGCAGCCGCTCCTCCGGAAGCCCTTCGGTGAGGGCCTTCCTTCCCTCATCGCTCAACTTAACAGTTCTTCTCTCAACCTTCTCGATTCTGATAAGCCCCTTCACCTGGAGCTCCATAAGATCCCGCATTATGTCTTCCTTGCGCTTTCCGACCTTTGACGCAAGGATAGAGGCCGTAGTCCCACCTAGGCTGACTAACGCTTCTATCAAGTCGTATTGTCTATCATTCAGCAGTATTTCGTTCTTCCCCCCTCTTCCCAAGCTAAAGCACCCTCCAGTCTCATCATTCCTTTAGTAGCGGAAATAAAAAGAAAGCACTTAACCTACTCCTCAATAAAGAATAACGGTAGGTGTTCCTGAGACGTTCATTGAAGCCAAGGTTCATCCTAAGAAAGAACTCGTCTTTGTGTGGTATCCTGTAGTACTGGCGTCCTTCGGGGAGTGTAGAGGGTGTAGTGGCTACACCTACCTCATCGATTGCTACGTGAGTGGGGTACTTGAAAGTCCTATCCCACGATTCCTGCTAATCAGGAGATTTAGAGCTCCCCCTAAACTTTCCGGGTCTACATCCGTTGAAGCGCCTATTCTGCTTCACAAAGCATGCAGTTTAGGGGACTTTATGAGAGACGCGTATAAACTTCAGAAACTCTTAAGGAATGAGGATGAAGCGGTTGAGGAACTTATGAGGCTCACATCTAACTCCTCACGCAACAGGGCAGGAACTACGTTCTTCCGACACGGCTTCACCGCCAGGGCATACGTGACTGGGGTACGGCTCTTGGGGGAGGTTCTGAAGGTGCTTTGCTTGAACGTTGGTAAACCCCCCACCTCCTGGATACCTACTCATGTACTGCTGGGCATAGACTTCAAGCATGAATACGCCTACTTCGTCACCGGTTCAAAGGAGAAAAGGATGAAGACCTTAGAGGAATTCCTTTTCACCTCTGAGGTGTTGAATAGTATGAGGAGGGAGGTCCCATGCTTGGGGAGGTAGTCTTTAAATACCTGATGCGATCTCCTTAATGGAGGTTCGTGCAGGGGGAATGAGTAGCTGGCCTGAAAGGAATGAGGAGCTACATCAGAAACTTCACTTCAAACCCGAACCGCTTGAATATAAGCCCATACCTGTAAGTAAAGCGTTAGGGGAGATGAATTCCCACGTAAATGTAGCCATCGACCTAGGAATGCATTCCTTCTTATCCGGGGAAAGATCCATTGCTAAGCACATGATTGAGCTTGAGCACACGCTTGACAGCACAGCATACCAGATCTTAGCTCATGTGGCGCTAACAGTAGGAGGAGATATAGACAAGGCTTTAGGTTCGATACCCCTGTACGTCTACGTTGCTGGCATTGACAAAATCACTGACTCCCTGAAGGACTTAGCATATCTGTCGCTGATGGGGTACAGCCCCAGCAGTGAGTTGTATAGGTACTTCATTTACTTAGGGGATGTGCTGACCTCAAGCATTGATGGGAGGTTACTTCACGGGAAATCCATCGGCTGGATTAATGAGGAGTACGCCGTAGAAGCGATAGCTGTGCTCAGAAGCGGTAAGTGGATACTGGTGCCAGATGAAAAGCTGACCGTCTTACTCAAGGATAAAGTGTACGTGACTGGCGTTAAGGAAAACGTGAACGACTTACTAACATCTTTAGGTCAACCACCCATAAACGGGGTTGAGCCCCCTAGCAGCATAAAGTCCATTCTCTCAGACATCGACTCCATGATAGATATCGTTAAGTTGCTTAATGACTTGGTGCATTATCAGCTGAAGGCTCAAGATCCCAGCATGGTTGAGGAAGTCATGGAGATTGAAATGTTTGTCGACACGTTAAGGTTGAGGGTTTCCCAGAACGTGATGGAGTGCCCTCAATTCTCATCTAAGGATAAGTTCAGTCTCCTAACACTTGTAACTAGGCTCGAAGACATTACTGACGCGATGACGTACTCATTAACGCTCCCTGCAAGGGATATCTACAGGGATGTCCTTTCACAGATCGTTGAGTCAAGCTGTGAGAAAGTGCGTTCCTTCCAGCTCTCCGTGAATGTCTTAATCAGTGAGCTGCAGGAAAAGCTTGAGGATGTTGGTGCGACAGTGATCGCTGTTAAGAAGAAAGGTGAGTGGGTGGCGGTAACTCCCTACAACATAAACAGGCTTAAGGCATCGCCAGGCGATTCCGTCCTCCTCATGTTTCCTAGAACTCTAGAAGAAGATGTCCAGGACTTCATGAAGAACTACGCAAAGCAACCGTCACCTACGCCTTAACTCATACACCAAGTGCTTGGATTCCGGAATAATAAGTTCCTTAAGCGCCAGGTTCACTGCGTCAGGAGAGCCTGGAGTTACGAATACAGCTGCGTAGCCCACTCTGCATGCAAACGCCCTACTCATTAATGCGGCGGTTCCATGCCTAACATATGTGAGGTGCCTGAATAACTCCCCAAACCCTGGAATTTCCTTAACACATAAATCCCTTACAGCGTCCACTGACACATCCCTGTCCCCTATGCCTGTCCCACCAGTAACTAGTACCACGTCACATCTCCTAGCAAACGTGCGTACGCTGTCCTGAATTTTCTTGAGGTCATTAGGGACTACCTCAGAATGTTTAAGTGTTCCAGCCGAAGCCACTAAGTCCTTAACTAAGGGAGTTATTAGATCCTTTCTTTCCCCTCTCAATACAGCATCACTAGTTACGATAAGGCAGAAATTCACTGAGATTTGCTCCGCAGCCTTCCTATGCTCCTTCACCGGCATGTGTTTTTCCCTCCTTCCTCAGGTATTCCTCGACCACGTCATACCCATATATCTTCTTAAGCTCTTCTCTCCCTTCAGGAGTAACCATGTCAGGACTCCAAGGAGGGTCGAAAACCAGTTCAGCGTCAACATCCCTTACGCCCTGAACGGAGCTCACTGCTTCGATCACCCCCGTAATTATCTGCCCTGCCACTGGACATCCAGGCGATGTTAGAGTCATCTTAATGTAGACGAAGCCTTCTTCATTAATCTTTAACTCGTAAATAAGGCCAAGATCCCAGACGCTTACAGGTATTTCTGGATCGTAAACTTTTTTGAGGGCTTCAATTATTCTTTGACGCAATTCGACTGCTTCAACACCCATCTGAATCCCCCAAATATTCCTATCGTGTCCTAACAATGAAATACTTAAGTGGCAGTACTCTCCTCTGCTTTCTGGCGCGACCTTATGAGCTGCTTTATTAGTTCTTTACCTGAATATCCCAGACCAAGCGCAGACAGCAGGAAAAGCGGGTACTCACCTAGCACGTAGTATATCCTTGAGACTATACTGATGGTTGCTGCTGAATCCATACCTATCCCAAGGTACGTGAGGAGACCTGTCTGAATGAATTCGAAGATCCCTATCCCTCCAGGGGTTAATGCTGGTAACAACCACATTATTGTGTAGAGCGAGTCAAACGCCAGCAATGCCTTTGGGAGTGAGATATCTATACCAGTTATCCCCGCTACCTCAATTCCGTAGATGCCGCTAGCAAGCCTCTCCAGGAAGGCGAAAAGGAAAGCCAGAGCTATTAACCTATACGACCTCTTAATTTGATTCATCCTGAACCTGTAATTCTCCGACATTCCTTCGATGCTCATACTCACTCTTCTTAGGAATTTGTCAGCATATTCTTCCACCCATTTATACTTCGGGAGGAGGTAAAGCGCTGCATTCCCACCCACCAGTATTAGTGAGGGAATTCCTAAACCTAGGTAGAGCGGGAATGGTGCCTGAATAATTATGAGGGAGATAAATGTGGTTAAGAGGATAGCTAATGTGTTTATCAACCTATGCGCGAATATTGAGGCCGCTGCTCCCTCCCTATCCGTTAATTTGAGCTTTACGGCGAGTAAGTATCTGGCAACTTCCGTGGCCCCACCAACAGGGAGTACGAACTCTACAAATATCGCTGCAAACATAACTTCCCATACCTTAATCACGCTAACTTTGCCGAAAATTCTGAGGATTGCCCACCATATCATAGCTTCACATATTAAGTAGCCAACCCTAGCCACGTAGGCTAAAACAACGCTTTCCGGCGATCCTCTGGTAACTATCTTTATGAACTGCCCCAGATTCCCTTTGTAGATATATATGAAGATGAGTAAGTATATCACCACACCTATCAGCAGCCCTACTATGTATGTCGCTTTCTCTTTGCCATCACTCAACTAGGACCCTCAACCCTATAGCTTACTTGAAGCTTCATTAAAAGGGGTGCGTCCCTAGACCTCAAACAATAAAAGTGCATGAGATAGGTAGGTTTATAGGTGCGTTGGAGACCATGGTATTCATTAGGGAGTGGGTGACATACCTCCCCACAAACATTCAAGTAATTGACGGCAAGGAAATGCCTGTTCCTGCCAAGGATGAGGATGAGATTTCAATGGCTTACGAAGTCCTTAGCAAGGTTGAGAT
>JAGHCP010000114.1 GCA_021160415.1 Desulfurococcales archaeon | reverse complement strand
GGCCGGTAAGGAGGTCTGGAGGAGGGTGCTGAGGTACAGCACACGTATAGAGCAGGTCATCACGGTTAAGGTGGAGGGCGAGCCTGTGAGCGATGAGGAGGTGGGTGAAGCCCTCGCCATAATACTGCTTTACGTAACAACCCTCACCGCTTCGACGCTGATACTCACGTTGAGCGGGGAGGCGATAATCGACGCCCTATTTAACTCAGCCTCCGCACTAGGCACTGTGGGGCTATCCACGGCTGCACTGACTTCCTCAGCTCCTTGGTGGGTCAAGCTGACGTTAACGGTGGATATGTTCTTAGGGAGGCTTGAGATCCTTCCAGTTATATCGGCCCTCACCTCCCTGAGGTCCTGAACGCCTCCCTTAATAGTTACGATCTTGAATACTTCCTTAGGTGGTTGCTTGAAGGTTGTTGTGGCGGGCGGGACCCTCCTTGCTGAGGAGGTTGCGAAGCAGTTGATTAGGGCGGGCTACGACGTGACGGTAATCCTCAACGACCCTGCGAGAGCTAAGGAGCTTTCGGAGACCTTGGACTGCCGCGTCTTTCGCGCAGACCCGAAGTCCCCTAAGGCCCTCAAGGAGCTGGGTATTGAGGGGGTTGATTTCTTCATGGCTTTATCGGGTGAGGATAAGGATAACTTGATTTCGGCGCTCCTGGCGAAGTCGGCTGGGGTGAAGGACGTGATTCTCATGCTGTCTGACCCTTCCTATGAGGACTTAGCGATAACGCTTGGGTTTAACCACTTAGTCATACCTACGAAGTTAGGCGCCCTTCAAGCCGTCTCAATGGTTAAGGGCTTCAGCCTCGCTAACCTGGGGGCCCTCATAAGGGGAGATGCCCGCTTCCACACGGCGGTCATACCTCCTAACTTGGACGGGAAGAGGATAGCTGACCTAGGACTGCCCGAAGGGTCTCACCCCGTAGCCCTGTATAGGGGTGACGAATTCATAATCCCTAGGGATGACGTTAAGGTCAGGAAGGGAGACACGTTGGTCGTGATAGTTAAGGAGGGTCTGCTCAGGAAGGTTCAGGAAGTTCTCACTGGGAAGAACCAAAAAACTTAATGCCGGGGTAATTAAGGGTTCATCACCGGTGGTAAGGTGCTGGGCTACGTCCCCCTACTGACGTTCCTCCTGGTGGTGCTTTTCTCGATACTTGTCGTGAGGATAGGGACTGTGGCGCTGACAATGACGGGCCTCTCAAGGGATGTCGCCGCCTTCCAGGCCCAGTCAGCGTTCTCAGGCGTGGGCTTCACGACTTCCGAGTCGGAGTACGTTGTCTCACATCCAGTGAGGAGGAGGATAATAAGGTTCCTCATGCTCTTAGGTAGTGCCGGACTCACGTCAGCGATGGCCACACTAGTGCTGACCTTCGTAGGGAACACTCCCACGGAGATGATGTATAACGGGGTGTGGATGGGTGCAGGCCTAGTCGCACTCTATATCTTCGGAAAGTCGAAGCTCGTGGATAAGGGTTTAAGCAGATTTATTGAGGCGGCCCTTACCAAGTGGACGCATTTAAGAGTTTTCGACTACGAAATGCTTCTAGGCCTAAGCAAGGGCTATTCCATCTCGCTAGTTAAGGTGAAGCCAGGCAGTTGGTTGGAGGGTAGGACTCTGAGAGAGCTGCGTCTTCGGGATGAGGGCGTCCTCGTTTTGGCTGTGTATAAACGGAGCGGTAAGGAGGAGGTTTACTTAGGTGTGCCGAGCCTTGACTTAAGGCTTGAGGCAGGAGACACCTTAGTGTGCTACGGACCTAGTGAGGTCCTCAGCAACCTGCCTGAGAGGATAAAGGGTGTGAAGGGCGAGCTCGAGCACGCGAGGGCCATGGCTAAGCAGGCCCTGAGGGAGCAGGAGGAGAGGGCTGACGAGGAAAGACTGATGAGGGAGGGAAAGCATAGAAATTAATTCCCACCGCCTAAATCCCCTTAGGCTGGGGAGCGATGGACGCAGAGGAAGTGGTGAGCAAGTACTATGGACGGCTGTTTTTCCTGCCATCCCCTGGAAGGCTGGTCGCGATATACGTAGGTATCCTCGTCGGTGTGGGTCTGGTTAACGGAGTCCCTCCATTAACCCTTCACTCCCTCCTGAGATCCGTCGAGCAGTACCTAATAATAGGGGGCGTTTTCTACCTAGTCTTCATGCCTCTCCTAGTAAGCAACATGTTCTCAGCTAAGAGGGTTCTCGGCCTTGCCGCAGCGATATTCATCACATCACTCCCCGCGGAACTCATATTCTTCCGCCTTACAGGGTTCAGGGGGACAGGCCTCCTCGCAGGGACAGGCCTCATATTCCTCGTGCTCACGGCGTTCTTAACGCCTCTAAAGGCGCTGCTTATCTCGACCTTCGCCCCCATCCTCGGGTTCGCCGCGGCGAACAGGCTTCTAGGTACCTTAACCCCTAACACCTTAGCGGGGGCAGCCCTAACGGAGCTCTCCTCGATACTCGTGGGTAACGTGTTCTGGATGTACGTCGAGTGGCTGGGCAGAAAGTTAAGCGGGGTCTCCCCCCTATGGGTGACGAGGTCCTTCCTCAAAACGTGGTTCACGGACGACCCGGCAAGTATGGACGAGGTTTTCTCTTCGGTGGGTGAGGTAACGGATGTGAAGGTGAAGACACTTATCTACAGGAGGGAAGGCGCTGACCCCGTGGCCCTAGTTTTCCCATCAATACACTACGGCCCCTTCCGTAACGTTGGGTCGGCGAGCTTCATTTACCAGCTGGAGTCAAGGCTTGAAGGAGGGGTTAAGGTCCTCACGTTCCACACAGCTGGTTCCCACGAGCACAATGTCGCCTCATCCAAGGATTCAGAAGCCCTCGCATCGAAGGTTGCCGAGCTCATTAAGGGGTGGGTGTCTGGTGATGGGGGTGGGGAGGGTGTTTGCACCTCGTACAGGGTGAGGGAGCCTGACGGTTGGGAAGCTCTGACGTTCCCAAGCCCGTCAGCTTTAGCTCTCCTCCTAATCAACAAGAAGAAAGGGAACGACGACCTACCCTCAGCTCTGTGGCAATTGCTGGAGACGCACAGCAAGTCACCCAAGGTCGTAGCTGTGGCTGACTCTCATTCCTTCAGGGGGCCTAAAGTGGACGACCTATCCGAGCTCAGGCCTTTAGTAGACGACGTGCTGAGGAGGTATGACTGTAGGGAAGGAAAGGACTTTAAGGTTGGGTTCGGGGAGGCGGAGTTTAAAGGGTGGTGTAGAGGGGTCTGCAGAAACGTGGTTAAGGCCGTGGTTCTGGAGGTGGAGGGGATGAGGTACGGCATAGTGTACGTGTACGGAAACAATATGGATGGGGAGTACCATGTCGAGCTGGAGAGGTTGGTTAGGGAGGAAGGCTTAGACGATGTTGAGGTTGTGACGCCAGATGATCACAGCTGCGCGGCTTCTTTCCAGGAAGCCCCGTACGACGTGGTGCAGGAATGTGGATCCCTGACGGAGGCAGTTAAGTCTGCTGTGAAGGAAGCCATTAAGGATCTACGTCCCGCTAAGCTTTCAGCTTTCGAGGCGGTAATACCGGGGGTTAGGGTTGCCGGCGATAAGATCTTCGACCTAATAAGCGCTCTCTCAGTTCTGGGGAGGAAAGGTGAGAAAGGGCTAATGCTCCTCCTACTAGCGATTAACATTCTCCCCATAATGATATACTTGACGCTTTTCTGAGGGGCAGTAATACCATTTAATACTGCTGGCCTTCCTAAATAACTTAGGAAGGCGTTATGGGGGACTACACGCTCATTAAGGACCCGGTGCACGGCTACGTTAGGGTCTACCCCCACGAAAGGTGCTTGATTGACTCCCCCCCTTTCCAGAGGTTGAGGAGGCTTAAGCAGCTCTCAACCACATACCTTGTCTACCCGGGGGCTATGCACACACGCTTCTCACACTCCCTGGGGGTCATGCACGTCGCTGGCGTTTTCGCCGAGCACATATATTCAAAGCTTGATATCCCTTCAGGCGACGTTGATCGCTTAGTAAGTATAGCAAGGCTTCTTGGGCTCCTCCATGACGTGGGCCACGGCCCATTCTCCCACACCTTCGAGGACCACGTGCTGGTGAATTACGGCACTAACCATGAAGTCATAGGGGGCAGGCTCGTCATGGAGGATCCAGACCTTGCGGGGTGCTTCGATAAGTTCATTGAGAAGGAGTTAGGGGTGTCCGCAAAGGACATGGGTAAGATGATTGAGGCCCCCACAACAGAGGTCTGGCCTTTAACGTCCCAGATAAGTGACGGCGTGAGTGAGAGGTCCCTTTACTACATAATTAAGGGGCCTTACAGCGCGGACCTCATAGATTACCTGATAAGGGACTCCATGTACACCGGGGCTAATTACGGCATAGGGCTTGACTGGGAAAGGCTTGCCTACAACTCGCAGGTCATTAACGACAGGCTCGTCCTCGACTACAAAGCTAAGGACGTGCTTGAGCACCTCCTGATAGCCAGGGTCTTCATGTTTAAGACGGTGTACTTCCATAAGACTACGAGGGCTTTCGATAAGATAGCTGGTGAGATGCTGATTAAGGCTCAGGACATCTTGGGGTTCAGGGAGGCAGTTGAGGACGTTAGGAAGTACCAGTGGCTTGATGATGAGTACGTGCTTAATCACCCGGAAGTCAGGAAGCTGGAGGAGGCGAGGTACATCCTTAACAGGAAAGTCCCTTACAAAGCCGTGTATCAGGCGGTACTGCCGGTCGACCCGAACACCAAGGTCTTCCTGAGCTTCAGCAGGAGAATAATTAAGGAGGAGCTCGAATCCAGGCTGAAGTCAATAGCGAATCTAGGCTCCGATGAAGACATAGTGTTCGTGGACACGCCGAAGCTCCCCACGAACCCGATGTTCGAGGAGAGCATCGTTCAGATCATGGGTCCTGACGGCGAAGTCACCGAAGCACCTGTGAGGGAGACCGTCATGGGTCATATGCCCTCGGAAATAGCTTTCGTGAGGATATACATAAAGAGCAAGTATTCCCAGCACTCTGAAGTCCTGAGGAGCTTAGCGAGCACGGTGTTCAAAGGGTCGGAGAGCAGGACCTTCTACTGAACCTTCTCGAACCTGACCCCCTCGACGCCGAAGGCCGTTCTCAGAGTTAATGATGCCTTAAGCCTTAAGGCAACCTCGACCTTATCAGCGTTACTCGGGGCTAGAGCTATAATGGCGCCCCCTCCCCCGGCTCCGGTGAGCTTAGCGCCGAGAGCCCCCGCAGATCTGGCCACGTGGGTTAGCTCACTGAGCCTGATGTCGGAAACCCCTAACGCCTCCAGCAACCCCTGATTAATGTTCATTAACTCACCGACGGTTTCGAGGTCTCCGCGGCTCAAAGCCTCCTCAGCCCTCAGCGTGACCTTACCTATCAAGTCCATTATCCCCTCCACCAGAGCTCCGTACCTTTCAAGGAGGTTCTTAACCCTGCCAACCATTTCCTTCGTGGTGACCTTCCTCTCAACGTACGCTATGACGACTGGGAGCTCCCCCCTCACCCTCACCTCAGCCCTCCTGAAAATATCCCCCTCCCTCCAAAGCTTCAGGAAGCCCCCAAAGGTTGAGAT
>JAGHCP010000022.1 GCA_021160415.1 Desulfurococcales archaeon | reverse complement strand
GGTTATTTGTCAGAAGGGTATTGATGATGTGGCGCAGCACTTCCTAGCCAAGAAAGGCATACTGGCTGTCAGAAGGGTTAAGAGATCAGACATGGAGAAACTAGAAAGAGCAACAGGAGGGAAGATAGTTACCAGCATAAGGGATCTCACTCCTGAGGACCTAGGCTACGCCGAAATAGTGGAGGAGAGGAAGGTCGGCAACGACAAGATGGTGTTCATCGAAGGATGCAAGAACCCGAAGGCCGTCACTATACTAATCCGTGGATCCAGTGATATGGTGCTTGATGACACTGAGAGATCATTCCACGACGCCCTACACTCCGTCAGGAACATACTCAGAGATCCCAAGATGGTTCCGGGAGGCGGTGCTGTAGAGATAGAGCTGGCTCTGAGGCTTAGGAAGTGGGCTGAGAGCGTTGGCGGTAAGGAGCAACTGGCTATACAGGCTTTCGCGGACGCCTAGGAGGAGATAGTGGCTGTGTTAGCTCAGACGGCAGGGCTTGACCCTATAGAAGCTTTAATGGAGCTCCGGAGTCTGCACAGCCAGGGCAAGATCAACGCTGGTATTGACGTACTGAACGGCAAGATCGTTGAGGATATAACCAAGGTTAACGTGATTGACCCAGTGATAGTGAAGAAGCAGGTCATTAAGGCGGCTGCAGAGGCAGCTGCTGCTGTTCTGAAGGTGGATGATGTAATAGCTGCGACGCCAACCAAGAAGGAAGAAAAGGGCGGTAAAGAAGGTCCAAGTGGGGAATTCGGAGGAGGCTTTGATTAATCCTCCCTTTTTTGAAAAACGAATTATGAAAGCAGTAGGTAAGTAAGCATCCCTTAATCCTAGTGTTAGGTCTTAGGGCATGCTCAAAACTTAATTACCTCTCTCCTCAAGGATTGTGGTTAGGGATTGAAGTATGGGGAAGGACATCATCAGCTTAATTAAAGAAACAGGGGTTAGGACGGGACCACCGAGACTAACGCGTTACGAGAAAGCAAGGGTTATAGCGGCTAGAGCTCTTCAGTTAGAGCTTGGCGCTTTCCCCTTGGTTGATGTTTCCAACCTACCCAAGGATTCTGTTGAGATAGCCAAGGAAGAGCTTAAGAAGGGGGTTCTACCGTTCACGCTTGTTAGGTCCCTCCCGAATGGGGAGAAGGAGCTTATCCCCGTGTCTAAGCTAATAGAGCTCGAGAAAAAGCTGTTCGGTTTCGTTGAGATATGAAGGGCTATCCCGATGAGGAAGGAGGATTTAAACGCAGTTGTAAATCAGTACTTCCCAAGAGCTGTTCTGTATAGTGAAGATGAAAACACGCTCACCTATCTAATCGTAGATCACTATCCAGACGTAAGCGAGAGATTCTCAAAGATATACGAAGTAATGACCCGTGAGGGACATTACCCTCTTTTGGTTAAGGAGGGCGAAGATACAGTACTTAAAGTAACTAAAAAGGCCAGTAGAAGAGGGTTCAGCGGGAAAATTGTTTTTGCACTCTTCGCAGTAACCATTGCTTCAGTTATGTATACTGGCTACCTGAGCGTTCAAGCATATAATAAGGTTCTTGGCCTCGTAGGTTCTACGACGTCTTACGGATCAACGGGCTTCAACGTGATTCTCTTCACATTGGCTGTCCTCACCCCCCTGTTCCTTCATGAGTTAGGGCACTACATAGAGGCCCGTAGAGGACGTGTTCCTTCATCTTTTCCCTTCCCTATACCTGCTCCTGTGGTGTCACCTTTAGGAACCTTCGGGGCGATAATGCTTATGAGGTACCTACCTAAGAGTCTACGGGATCTCCTGAAGTTAGGGCTTTCTGGGCCGCTGGTCGGTGTTTCGCTGTCTATTGTTGTTTTTGGTTTGTCCTATAGCTTTTCCCCCACTATACCCATGAGTGCGGTGCAAGCAGGTGTTTCAAAAGGGTTACTCGCACCTGTGAGTGTGGCCCCGCTATCAGCCCTGATCATATCACAGCTTCGCCCATCTCCCGAGGGATTCACTACTTTGATGAACCCTGCGGCGGAGGCTGCTTATCTTATCCTCCTTATACACTTCGCGAATCTATTACCAATTGGTCAGCTGGATGGAGGCCACGTATTTCGTGCCTTAACCTCAATGAGAACCCATTACTGGGCTTCAATAGGCGTCTCTGCTTTAGCAATAATCTATTCGTTTGTGGCTCCTAGCATGGGTTGGCTAGCATTTTTCGTTGTGCTGGCATGGATCCTTTCAGGAATGAGGCCTCATCTCGGAACTGCGAACCTCTTATCAAGCCTAGATAATAGGGAAAAAGCGAAATACGCAGGTATTTATGTTCTTCTTCTTGTGCTGACGTTCCCGGTGATAACCTGAGGTATCGGTGTCGCTTATGTCTGCTGATGTATACCTCATAATAGCTGAGAAGCCTAAGGCCGCCGCCAAGATTGCTTACGCACTACGCTTCAAAAAAGCTGGCGGTAAGAGCGGTGTGCCTTTCTGGATCGGAAGGTTGAATGGCGCTAAAGCCTACATAGCTCCAGCAGCTGGGCACCTGTATTCACTAAAGCCGAGATCCCCAGGATACCCAGTGTTTGAGTATGAGTGGGCACCTAGGTATGAGGTTGAAAGAGGGGCGGCGTATACGAGGAAATTCCTAACACTTATCTCTAAGCTAAGCAAATCAGCCACAGCCTACATCAATGCCTGTGACTACGATATTGAAGGCTCAGTGATAGGATATTTAATAATTAGGTTCTTGGGTGACGAGAAGAGAGCCTACAGAGTTAAGTTCTCATCACTAACCCCTGAAGACCTCAGTGCAGCTTTCAAGAAGGTATCACCTCTTGACACCGGGATGATTGAAGCAGGTCTGTGCAGACATGAGCTAGATTGGATTTGGGGGATAAACGTCAGCAGGGCACTTATGGAGATCTTCAAGGCGGTCACCGGGAAAAGGTACGTGTTAAGTGCGGGTAGGGTTCAATCACCTACATTAATGGAAGCTCTTAAAAGGCAGAATGAGAGGAGCACTTTTGTTCCGGAAATTTACTTCACCCTTGATGTATGGGTTGAAGTGAATGGAAAGAAGTTTAAGCTTACGAACGAATTTGCACCCCCTCTCACAAGGGAGGACTCAATCAGGATTGCTAAGTACTTACGCAGAGCGGGGGAGGCACAAGTCGTTAGCGTTAAAGAAGAGCCTAAGAGTTTAAGGCCTCCACCTCCCTTCAATCTCCCCGACCTCCAGACGGAGGCGTCCAGGGTTTTAGGGCTATCGCCCTCACAAACCCTGAGGATTGCTGAAGGATTGTATCTAAACTCCCTCATATCTTACCCCAGAACCAATTCGCAGAGATTACCTCCCTCCTTAAACAATAGGAAGATAGTGGAAGGTCTTTCAAGGATAAACGTGTATCAAGGATACTGCAGGAAGATTCTAAGTATGGCAGAATTAAGACCTGCCTCAGGAAAGAAAGTTGACCCAGCACATCCAGCAATATATCCAACGGGTTATACACCCAACAGAAAACTGTCTAGGAGGGAATGGAGACTTTACGACTTGATAGTGAGGCGCTACTTAGCGGCCTTCGGCCCGGCAGCGAAAATGTCATATACGACCTATGAGCTAAGGGTTGGTGATTACAGGTTCTCGCTTAAGGGAGGCTTCATAGTAAACCCTGGATGGACTGAGGTCTACCGCTTCATTAACTTAAGGCAGAAAGAAGTGCCTAGGTTAAGAGAAGGTGAGAGAATCTCGATAGCCTCAGTGAAGGTTGTTAGGAAATATAGTGTCCCACCCCCCAAGTACACCAAAGTCACATTGCTTAAGTGGATGGAGTCCGTCGACATAGGGACGGAGGCAACCCGCGCTGACATTCTTGAGGTTCTCTTCAAGAGAGGCTACCTGAAGCAAGGCAGTAATGGAGTAGAGGTGACTGAGTTAGGAAGTGAGGTAGCTTCGCTTCTTGGGAGATTCTTCAACGAGATAGTTTCTGTAAACCTTACGAGGTCATTTGAGGAGAAGCTTGAGATGGTTAAGGCAGGGAAAATGGCTAGAAAGGAAGTAGTTAAGGAAGCCGTGGAGTACCTCAGACCGAGGTTAGAGGAGGTTAAAGATTTGATAAAGAAATACAGATCGGAGGAAGCTACCTACCTCCACGAAGTTCTGGGCAGAGGTATTAAGGGGAGGAAATGCGCAATATGTGGAAGGCTTGCCGAAGGAAGCACAGATGACGGTGTTCCCCTATGTGGGCTTCACCTAAGGGCATATAGGAACGTGATCTCGAGGTATAGTTTGTGGAAGGAGAGAAGCGGCGTAGGTTTTTGCAAATATCTTAGATCTATAATTAAGAGTTCGAAGACAGGGAAGCTTGCCAAGGAGATAGCTTCCTACTTAATGAGGGAGTGCTGAAGGTCTGACGCAACGGACTTAAGGCATAGGGTTAAGTACCCGACTCCGGGGATCTTTACTACATTAGCCCCTACGCTGAAAACCTTACCCACAATCCACTGGGAGGACACCTGTCCGTCAGGTATTAAGTTGTTATCCCCCTTGGTGACAAGAACGACTTTATCCCCGACGTTAAGGATCTTTATGGTGCGGTGAATCACAAATTCGCCTGAAGGCTTTCTGTAGACAACCACGTCGCCCACGTGTATTGATGAGGTTGGAACTTTCAAAACGAATACCAAGTCCCCCGTCTGTAGCACTGGCTCCATGGATTTACCTTCCACGACAGCGAACATGAGTATCCGAGTAGCTGAAAGGAAGATTATGGAGATTATTAGTAAGATGAGAAATGCTTCAACAGCAACCCCTATTTTATCGCTAGAGTTCTTCATCTTCATAGATATCACTTAGGTCAACCTCGATGATCTTCCCAGCAGGCTTCTTTTCTTTCTCCTTCTTCTTTCTCTTTCTCTTCTTGGTTGCGTTAAGATCTACCTCTCCTTCAGGACCCACTTTGATTGTGGATATCTTCTGCCTCCAGCTGTATCCGCAGTTCGGGCATTTGAAGGAACCCATAACAATTATGGTGACTCTTCCGTCAGCGTCGGGAAGTGGGGCAACCAATTGCCAGGTCTTTTGCGGTTGTACTTCTGTGCCGCATCTAGGACATTTCATGGAGTTCTCCACCACCTAATCACTTCACCGAGTTAAAATATGTTTTAAGACAGTGTATGGGTAGATGTCTGTGACGGATGATGAGGGTTAAAAGCGATGAGCCAGTGATTAGAGGCTGGGTTCTGACGTCCCGGCCTAAGTGGGACTCCTTTTTTAAGGAATGAAGATCGCAGACCAAGAACGGTGTGGTAAATGGGGTTGCAGGTCCTATACGGTCTGTGGTCAGCTATTACTAGCTTCAGAGTTACAGGCGTTGCTAGCTGGTTAGCTCTTGCAGGGATAACCATCATAGCGGTAGTCGCCGCTGGATACGGGATTTACGGATTGATTAAGTTAGGTAAGTGGGTAGCGAGCATGAGGGTTAAGGAGTTCAGCATTCTTCTCCTGGCTATAGGTGCGGCTTTAGTAGGGGTTGCGGTTGCTTTACCTTGAGAAAGCTTTTTCACCTACGTAAATCGCATCCCCTCCCAGGTAGTCCTCGATCCTAAGGAGTTCGTTGTATTTCGCCGTTCTCTCACCTCTGGCAGGAGCACCTCCCTTAATGAAGGGAGCGCTGCATCCAACAGCTATGTGAGCTATGGTTGTGTCTTCAGTCTCCCCGCTCCTATGGCTAATTATTGCTTTACCACCTCTCATCATGAGCAGGTCGATTGCTTCCTCAGCCTCTGTGAAGGTGCCTATTTGATTAACCTTGATTATTGCCCCGTCAATGTAGCCTTGGAGGAAGTGCTTCTCAATCAGTGATGCTTTGGTAACGGTGATGTCGTCCCCTATGATCAGGGTTTCATGCGCCTTATCTTTAAGGGCTCCGAACATTTCTGGGTGCGCCTCACCGAAGGGGTCTTCAAATGATACTATTCTGTGGGCGTTAAGGAGTTCCTCATAGTGCTCAAGCAATTCCTCTGGCGTTAACCACTCACCATCAATGAAGTACTTCTTTCTGCTGTCGTCGTAGAACTGTGTAGCGGCCGCGTCAAGAGCGATCCCTATTTCGCCTTCTACATCGTACCCACTTAGCTCAATCGCTTTCTCAAGAGCGGTTAAGGCATCCTGGGTTTTACTCAGTGGGGGAGCGAAACCGCCTTCATCCCCTACATTTATTGATGCCGGTCCATATGTTTCCTTAAGGTAGTTTTTGAGGGCTTTGTAGACTTCGACAGCCATCTTTAAAGCTTCCGTGAATGTGTCTGCGCCATATGGAACTATCATGAATTCCTGTATGCTGAGGCCATTGCCTGCATGGACCCCGCCATTCAGTACGTTCATCATGGGTACTGGTAGGTACCTAGCCCTTCTCCCGCCGAGGAACTCAAAAAGCGGTATTCCTGCCGTGTCAGATGCCGCCTTAATTACGGCAAGGGATGTCGCTGTTGTTGCATTCCCTCCTAACTTGGATTTGTTCGGCGTTCCATCAACTTCAATCATTTTTCTATCAATAGCTCTGTAGTGATAGGTGCTCATCCCAGTTATTGCTGGGGCTATGTACTTATTGACTGACTCAACGGCTTTCCTCACGCCCATACCTCCGTAATCGCTCCCTCCATCCCTTAAGTCAACGGCTTCCTCTTTACCTCTAGAGGCCCCTGCAGGCGCTATAGCGCGTCCAAAGCCCCCTGCCTCAGTAATAACGAGAACTTCGACTGTGGGGTTCCCTCGTGAATCAAGTACTTGAAGGGCCTTCACGAGTTCGATGTCGAATTCCATTTCTTGTCACTGAGTAAATAATTCAGCGGTTTAATATAGGTGGATATGCTCGGAGTAATGGGTTATAGGCTTTTTAAGGTTTGAAGCTTTGCAGACCTAATTCGAGGTGCGCGTAGTATGTCAGTCACGATTGATCAGGTTGAGAAATTCATAGGTCAATACGTTAAGGAGGAGTACGGTAGGGTTGTGGGTAAGGTCCTCACAGCTTTCACGGACATAACCGGTGAGGTTGAGTCTATTGAGGTTGCCGTGAATGACTCAACTCTTGAAAAGATTGAGGCTGACAGAATTAAACTCACCCCGGATGGCTTGGTCATAGTTCCTGAGTGGAAGGTCAGGGCACTCTCAGCTGAAAACAAGCTCGACAGAGTAAGGAAGAGGTTAAGGGCGATTGAGGAGCACTACAGGAAGGGCAGCATCCCGGTGCATGCTTACGAAGACATGAAGAGAAGGCTTGAGAGAGGTTTCGAGAAGGTTAAGAGTGAAGTGAGGGATGTGAAGGAGGCCCTTAAAAGAAGGGCTAACGACCTAGAGTACCAGATAACGAGGCTTGAGAGGGACATATCTAACCTTATGATGCTGTACATGAGCAACGAGGTTAGTGAATCATCCTACAAAGCGGCTATCGAGTACCTGAAGGATTCGAAGACCCGGTGCATAGAGGAAAAGAAGGACATTGAGAAACACATGAATTTGATAGCTAAGCTAGAGTCAGAGGCGTCAGATAGTCACCACGTGCCAGTCACTTCGGAAGAGAAGGCCCACACACCAGAAAGCGTTGAGGGACCCATTCAAGTCCAGATAATGGAGACTTAACCCCCAAGAACGAGCCCAGGAGGTAATGAAGTTGAGCACAGTAAGCGTTGATAAGGGGGGTGGTCTCAGAAGGTTTCTTGATTTCATGGGCTGGGCATTAGGCATTAAAGCAAGAGTGGATAAGAAGAAAATAATTACAGCCTTCCTGGTGAGGATTGAAGCGTCTGCTCAAGAGATAAGGGAAACAATCACCAGGCTAGAACTGCGGTACCAGAGCCTCCTAAAGAAAGCCGTTAGCGCCATGGTTAAGAAGGAGAATGACCGGGCGCTTATCTACGCGAATGAAGCCGCTCAAGTGAAGAGCATATACAGGAAGCTAACAGTAGTTGATAAGGTGCTCGAGCAGATCAAGTTAAGGCTTGAAACCATCGAGAACATGAGTAACATACAGGTACCTATGGTTGAAGTCACCAATATCCTATCCGTCGTGAGGGACTATATAAAGGACGTGGTTCCCTCGATGGCATCCAGCATAGACACTCTCATAAATGAGAGCAAACGGGTCTTAGTGGAGACTACGGATTCCATTGAGATTGACCCTGAGAAGGCATTAGAAACGACGCCAGAAGCTAGGAAGTTACTTGAGGATCTGGAGAAGACCGTCGCTGAAACAGTTAATAATAGGCTACCTGACATACCGGTAAGTCTGCTGTCTCCCAGAAGTAAGAGCTTGGAGGTAAAGGTTAAGGAAACAGCGATTAAGGTTCCTGTGGCACCTAGACCTAGAATAAGGAAGCCTAGACCTGAGGAGATAGATAGGGAAGTGCTTGAATACATACTGACGCACGGTGGATTCATAGATGTAGGCGACCTAGCAGCTAAGCTGGGAGTGGGTAAGTCTGTCATAAGGGAATCCCTTTACAGGTTAAGGGAGCAGAACAAAATCAAATTCTAACCTCTTTTTGGGTAGTGTAAGCGCTGTGTGCAGGAGGTGTCCTTCATGAGTAGTTCATCACTTACATACTTAGAGAATATGGCCAGGCACTACGCCATTCAAGCAGTAATGAAGGATAAGGAAGGTAACTTCGGCGAGGCGGTTAAGTACTATAAAAGCGCCATAAGGGTGCTGACTAAGATTATCCAGCTATACCCAGACAACGCACTCAACTCATTATATAAGGAGTGGATATCGCAGTACAAGAGGAGAATTAAGGATTTAGAGAATTTAAGGACCTCGTTAGTTCCGGCAAACGGGTCTAGACAGGCAGAGATGGATGAAGATGTGGAAGGAATGTTCCTCAAGGAAAAACCGAATGTCACTTTTAAAGACATAGCTGATCTTAAGGAAGCGAAGAGGGCAATAGAGGAATCCATAATATACCCCACAAGACGTCCCGATTTATTCCCTCTGGGGTGGCCTAGAGGGATATTGCTGTTCGGCCCTCCAGGCTGTGGGAAAACCTTACTGGCCGCTGCAGTTGCGAACGAGATAAATGGTTACTTCATACATGCGGATGCTGCTTCCATAATGTCTAAGTGGTTAGGTGATGCCGAGAAGAAAGTGGCGAAGCTTTTCCAGAAAGCTAGGCAGCTCTCATCGGAAGGGAAGCCTGTGATAATCTTCATAGACGAAGTCGATTCTCTCCTTGGGACTTTCAGCAATGAGGTGGGTGGTGAGGTTAGAGTAAGAAACCAGTTCCTGCAGGAGATGGATGGCTTGCTGGACAAAAACAGGAATCACTTCATATTTGTGATAGCGGCAACTAATAAGCCGTGGAAGCTGGATAACGCTTTCATCAGAAGATTCCAGAAGAGGATCTACGTACCTCTGCCGAATAAGGAAGCAAGGATAGAACTGTTGAAGTTATATCTGAGAAAGATTTCAGTGAGTCCGGATGTCGATATCGTTAGGCTGGCAGACATGCTGGAAGGCTACACGGGAAGTGACATTAGGGATATTGTAATGGCTGCTCATCTCAGAACTGTGAGTGAGGTCTTCAGGACTAACGGAGGGAAGGGTAAGGCAAGGCCTGTGAGTTTGGATGACTTTAAAGCTGTGCTTAAGGGTAGGAAACCCAGCGTGAATCCGGAGCTTATCAAGGTGTTTGAGTCTTGGTACGCCAAGTTCAAGGCGCTTTGACCCCCAGATTTTCGGGAATACAGGATATCCTATCCAACTAAACGTTATTCATTCATTTCCTCCATATCCCAGTATTACCGGTAGGTTTCTTTGCTGTCAATGATTATTGTTGGTATCATTCATAACCATTAAATCCATAATAGACTTCTGGTCTGGGATGATGGGCAAACTCTCACGCTTAATGGTAATTAAGAAAGATGGGCGTAAAGAAAGATTCAGGGTCGAGAAACTCAGGCAGTCCATAGAACGCGCTGCTGAAATGTCCGGAGTTAGGGTAGAGGTAAGCGATATACTCAATGAAGTACTCGAGGATATCTCATCGAAAGAGGGCAGGGAAATTAAGACGGTGGAGATAGCGGACCTGGTCGAGAAAGCTCTAATAAGTAAGGTGGTTTCCATACCTGACTATGAGAAAGTGGCTAAGGTCTATGTCCTTGGTAGAATATACAATGAAGTATACGGAAAGGGGGAGTGGGTTGAATTCACCCCAATAGATATGGGCTTCACGTATTCCGCATTAAGGGTTCTTTATCAGAGATATCTCCTCAAGGACCTCTCAACCGGGAAGGTCAAGGAAACTCCAGAGAAGCTTCTTGAAAGAGTAGCTAAGAATATCGCTAAAGCCGAAGCGCCAGAGGTAAGGCCTTACTGGGAGGCCGAATTTAAGAGGCTAATGGCGGAGAGGAAGTTCGTACCTAATTCACCCACGCTGTTCAATGCTGGGACAAAGCTAGGTATACTTTCAGCGTGCTTCGTGATTCCTGTAAGAGACGCCATGACAACCCCTGAAGGTGAGGGGATTTACGACTCCGTCAGGTCTCAAGCTATAGTGTTTCAACAGGGGGGCGGTTGTGGCTTTGACTTCAGCGAACTAAGACCTGAGGGGGACTCTGTAGCATCAACGGCTGGAGTAGCTTCCGGCCCGCTGTCATTCATGCGTATATTCGACGTTAACACAGACGTGATAAAGCAGGGAGGTAGGAGGAGAGGCGCTAACATGGGTGTTCTCCATGTATGGCATCCAGACATCAAGAAATTCATAAAGGCTAAAACAGGGTCAGCTAAGGATAGGTTACTTCAGAACTTCAACATCTCTGTTGGGATGTATGACTACTTCATGAAGGCCATGGCGGAGGGAAGGGAGGTTCCCTTAATTAATCCTAGGAAAACGTCCATTGACGGAACGAGTAACTCACTTAAATATGCAGTTGTTTGGGCTAGGCACTACATCACTGACGAGTGGGTGCAGGAGATAATCATTGATGAGCTGGAAGATAAAGGTGGTTCGGTATCATTGGATGAGTCGCTGATAATCACTTGGGAGGAAGCTCTAGCGATAGCTGAGAAGGAAGGGGCCATAAGTGGATGGGTAGACCCTTCAGAACTGTTCGATGAAATAACTAACTCTGCTTGGGAAGGTGGGGATCCAGGCCTACTCTTCATAGATACGATAAACAAGAGGCATCCCACCTGGTACTTAGGGAAGATTAACGCAACAAATCCGTGCGGCGAGCAACCCCTCCTTGAGTGGGAATCCTGTAATCTTGGCTCTATAAACCTAGAGAAGTACGTGGTTCGGGGGGAGGATGGTAGGCCTAAAATTGATTGGCGCGGTTTAGCCAAGGATGTTGAGGTTGCTGTTAGGTTCCTTGATAATGTCATAAGCGTTGCTAGGTATCCACTAAGGCAGCTCGAGGTAGCCGCTAGGAGGGCTAGGAAAGTAGGTCTGGGCGTTATGGGTTGGGCCCATATGCTGATTAAGCTGGGTATACCCTACGATTCCCCCGACGCAGTGTACTTAGCTTACGTATTGTCTGAGTGGATAGCTTACAATGCGTATAAGGCCTCCGTGAAGCTTGCCGAAGAAAAAGGACCTTACCCAACCTGGAACCCCAAGCTTTATAGGCCGCATTGGAGATCCGCCCTCGCATTCGAGAAAATAGGGAAAATAGCTAGAATACCTGAACCTACTGCAAGAGTGAAGGAGTTAGTCTCTGAGAGACCTGAAATTAGCTGGGATGCGCTAGAGAAGGAAATGCTTAGTAAAGGGTTAAGGAATGCGGCACTTCTCTCCATAGCCCCCACAGGGACGATCTCTATAATAGCGGGAACTTCGTCATCAATTGAGCCGGTATTTGCACTTGCTTTCACGAGAATGGTTACTGTTGGAACCTTCATAGAGGTTGATCCGCTGTTCCTCGAAGCTTTAAGGGAGTTTGGCCTGGATGAGCCAGAAGTAATTGAGGCTGTTGCAGAGACTGGTTCGGTTGCCCACAATCCATTCATCCCTAGATCGATAAGGAATATCTTCCGGACGGCTCATGACGTATCGCCTTTGTGGCATGTGCTTCATCAGGCCGCTTGGCAGCAGTGGGTTGATGCGGGAGTTAGTAAGACGGTTAATATGAGGAACGATGCGACAGTTGATGAGGTTAAGGAGGTGTACCTGCTTGCCTGGGCCCTAGGATGTAAGGGGATCACCGTTTACCGCGATAAGAGCAAGTCACAGCAGGTCATTAACTTTGGTGTGAAGCTCGCTAGGAAATTAGGGGAAGGCTTGAGGGAGGAAGTAATTGAGAAAGAAGAGGTTAGAGGTGCTGAAACCATAGTCCCTGAGGAGATTTCCAGAACTCAAAACACCGAAGGAGGTAGCAACAGCGACATTTCCAAAGGTAATAGATTCAGGATTTCTGGAGTTGTGCTTGAAGATGGTGATGTTGGGGACTGTGCCACGTGCGAGTACTGACCTGAGGAAAAATAGCTTCACTCAAGCTCCTTGAGGAGGTCCATAAGCCTTTCTTTCTCCTTATTCCTTCTGAATACGGTCTCCGAATGCTCAATTATCTTCTCAAGGAATTGTGCCTCGTAAGGAAGGCCTATGAATTCAACCTTCTTATTTAGGGCTATTGTGGGGACGCTCATTACGCCGTACCCATCTGCTATGTCGGGATTTTCATAAGCCTCCACCGTGTCGGCTACGACCGCCTTACTTCCAGCTCTGAAGGCTTCGAAGGCCATCATGTTTGCCAATAATGCTGCGTAAGGGCAGTAAGGGCAGGTCGGCGTAACAATAACTTCGATATGTACGTTGCCTTTCAGGGCAGCAAGCTTCTCTACAGTGGTTTTACTTAGCCCCGAGTCCCCCTGGCTAAGTCTTATAATGGTTTCAACAAGACCTCTTACTTCCTCACCTGCAGGCATGCCAGTATATCTTATATAACCCTCCATTAGAGCGACCGTAGGTACTCTTTCAATATTGAATTTCTGGAAGAGCTCAGGGTTCTGCTTCTTAGACACTACTATGTGATTAAGCAGTTTCCTACCTTCTTTTTCAGGACTCGCATCAGCGATTACGTTAATTAGCTCGACTGTGTTTTCACAGTATTGGCACCCGTCATCGATGAACGTGTAAATATCGACAGGTTCCGACATCTCGGAAAGTGCTTCCCTGAGTTCCTGAATCTCCTCCTCCGTGAAGGAGACCTTAAACATCTTCTCAAGGCCTTCATACGTTAAGGCCGTTACTTCACTTCCCTCAGCCATCGCGACTCCCTCCAAGCTTGATTAGTCATGTCTAATAAGCATTAAGATACGTGTTAGCTTACCCCGTTAATGAAATAACAAAATGCTTAAGCTTTCTCCACCAGGCATCCACGTCCATGTCGACAACCACGTATACTGCTCGCTTATTGAAGTAGGGAGGTCCAAGCCTACTGAATATAGTCATAACTTTCCCGTCGTGGTTGAATTTATATCCGTTATACACGGGTTCATGCCCTCTGAAGATCTCTTTAACCCTGAACTTTCTGATAACCCACTCCGTAACGGGCCTTCCGAAGAGATATCCTGCACCCCGCGGTGAGGGTGTTGCAGGCGATGGTGATTCTACAGG
>JAGHCP010000020.1 GCA_021160415.1 Desulfurococcales archaeon | reverse complement strand
TTAATAAGGTGAGTAGTAAGACGGAGGGAGGTGAGTGAAGTGGCGAGAATGGGAGGCAAGAAGCATCTGAAGAGGCTTGCAACCCCAAGCTTTTGGCCTATCTTAAGGAAGGAAAGGGTTTGGAGCGTTAAGCCATCTGCAGGCCCTCACCCTATAGATAGGGCTGTTCCACTTCTTCTAGTTGTCAGGGAGATGTTAGGTATCGCGGAGACTAATAGGGAAGCGAGGAAAGTTATTTCGGAAGGTCATATTAAGGTCGATGGTAAGGTCAGGAAGAACTACAAGTACCCAGTAGGGTTTATGGATGTAATAGAAATTGTGGATACTGAAGAGCACTTCAGGGCAGTTCCTGTTCCGGTCAAGGTTATGGGCTTGGTTCCTATACCGAAGGAGGAAGCTTCACTCAAGATATGTAGGATAGAGAATAAAACCACGGTTAAAGGCGGTCACATCCAGCTGAACCTTCATGATGGCAGGAATGTTTTGATTAGGGTTTCAGATCCCAAGGCTCCGGAAGAGGATATTTACAGAACTATGGGTTCTGTAGAGATCTCGCTCGAGACTGGTGAGATACTCAAGTACTTCCCCCTGAAGGAAGGGGTTCCTGTAATAGTTATAGGGGGGAGGAACGTCGGAAGAGTCGCCAAGATATTGGCCATCTCCGAAGGTATGAGACATTACAGGAAGTTAGTTACTCTTGAAGACTTTAAAGGAAATAAGTTCTACACTACCCTGGACAAAATCATGGTAATCGGGTCCGAGAAGCCTGAAATAACGTTACCTGAGGGAGCGGTATGAGTGCGAGAAGTAAGTCGCTATTCACGGAGAGCGATGTTGAGGAGGCAGTTAGGAAGTGGAGCCTCAACCCAATGCTGAAACCTAGGATAGCTAAGGTAGTTGTCAATATGGGTATCGGTGAGTCTGGGGAGAGGCTGCGGAAAGCTGCTAGGGTTCTAAAAGAATTGACAGGGCAGGAGCCTTCCGAGAGAAGGGCGAAGAGAACAATACGTAACTTCGGGATAAGGAAGGGGGAGCCGATCGCGGTTATGGTTACATTAAGAAGGGAGAAGGCGCTGAACTTCCTTAATAGAGCCCTAGAAGCGGTTGGGCGTAAGATAAAGGCCTCTAGCTTCGATGATTTCGGCAATGTTTCCTTTGGGATTGCGGAACACATAATTCTTCCTGGAGTTAAGTATGACCCTAATGTAGGGGTTTTCGGCATGGACGTCTCGGTCTCACTAGAGAGGCCAGGGTTTAGGGTTATGAGGAGGAGGGTTAAAAGATCAAGGATTCCGCGGAGGCAAAGGGTTTCGAAAATTGAAGCCATAGCTTTCTTCATAAAGGAGCTCGATGTGAGGGTGATGTGAAGTGGGGAAGTACAGGACACGGATTCCGCGGAGGTATGGAAGAGGAGTTCAGGTATGCCAGCGATGTGGAAGTAGGGACGCGGTAATTCAGAAGTACGGTTTATATCTCTGTAGGCAGTGCTTTAGGGAAGTGGCCAGAGAGCTTGGCTTCAGGAAGTATAGCTAGAGGTGAATGAGTAATGGTAGTCATAGATCCGCTGGCTAATGCCCTCTCAACGATAATGAATAATGAGATGAGGGGGAGTAAGGAAGCCGTTGTAACACCCGCATCTAAGCTGATAGCTATGGTGCTAAGGGTGATGCAGAAATACGGCTACATAGGTGAATTCGAGCATATCGACGATGGCCGCTGGGGGAAGATCAAGGTCCAGTTGCTAGGCAGGATCAACAAGACAGGCGTCATTAAGCCAAGAACCCCCATCAAGTACGGTGAACTCAGGCAAATGCCTCAATGGCTCAGGAAGTACCTCCCCTCAAGGGACATCGGGATTCTAATCCTTTCAACCCCTGAAGGTGTTCTTTCCCACCATGAAGCGCTTGAGAAAAGAATAGGGGGCGTACTACTAGCCTACGTGTATTGAGGTGGTTAGGAATGGTTAGAGAAGTAAGGATCGTTGAGGAGGTGGAGATCCCGGAAAACGTTTCGGTAGAGGTTAACGGTAGCGTGGTTAAGGTCAGTGGGCCAAAAGGGACTATCGAAAGGGACTTCTCACATGCCAAGAAGGTGCGCATATCACTTCAGGATAGAAAAGTAGTCGTTGAAACACACTTTGCCAGGAGGAAAGATAAGGCAGTGGTGTATGCGGTAGCAGCACACATCAGGAACATGATTACAGGTGTGACTAAAGGGTATAGGTACTGGTTGAAAATAATTTACTCACACTTCCCCATAACCGTGAAAGTTGAAGGCGATAAAGTACTTATAGTAAACTTCCTTGGCGAGAAGTCTCCTAGAGTGGCTAAGATTGTAGGTAGTGCGAAAGTTAAGGTACAGAGGAACGACGTCATAGTTGAAGGCATAAATATAGAAGAGGTCGGGCAAACTGCCGCGAATATTGAGCAAGCAACAAAGATCTCCGGATTTGATAGGCGTGTCTTTGTTGATGGAATATACATCTATAAAAAGGAGTTCATGGAGGGGTGAGTTAGGTGCCTGGTGCTGATCTAGCAAAGATTAAGGAGTTGATTAGGAGGAAGAGCAGGATTAGGTTCTACCGAAATAAGTGGTGGAAGTTCCCCAAATTCAGGAACGATCCTAAATGGAAAAAACCCAAGGGTAATGATAATCCGATGAGACTCAAGTTAAAAGGCCATCCCCCTGTAGTTTCTGCTGGGTACCGAACACCAAAGATTATAAGAGGGTTGCACCCTTCAGGGTTGAAGCCTGTGGTGGTACATAGCATTAAGGAGCTTTCCGAACTGAACCCAGCTGAGCATATACTTTACATATCTAGCAGGGTTGGAGGGAGGAAAAGAGCTGAGATAATTAATAAGGCACTAGACCTTGGTTTTAAGGTAGCGAACGGGGGTAGGGAGAAATGACTGATCTGAGCCTGCAGAAGAGGTTGGCTGCTGAGGTGCTTAAGGTAGGTGTCTCAAGAGTTAGAATAGATTTCGAGCACATAGAGGACGTGGAAACAGCCCTAAGGAGAGAGGATATAAGGAGGCTAATCAAGGACGGAATTATTTGGGCAGAGCCATCAAAGAGGAACTCTAGAGGTCGCTGGAAGGAACTCCACAGGAAAAGACGTAAGGGGCATAGAAGAGGTCCTGGGAGAAGAAAGGGAGCGAAAGGGGCAAGACTAGATGAGGAGAAGTTATGGGTATATACGATTAGGAAAATCAGACGTTACCTTAAGTGGCTAAGGGATCATGACGTTATAGACAGGAAGACCTACAGAAAGCTCTACCTGCTTGCCAAGGGTGGAACGTTCAGAAGCCTCTCCGACCTTAAAAGGCACTTAACAGATATGGGTATCCAGGTGAGGTGAGTTGGCCAGAGGTCCTAGATACAAGGTACCGAGGAAGAGGAGGAGGGAAGGGAAAACAAATTACTACAAGAGATATAGGATGATTATTTCAGGTCAGAAGATAAGAGCTGTGGTGAGGAAGACCAACAAGCACATAATAGTGCAAATAATTAAATTCGCCCCCAATGGTGATGAGACCTTAGTGGCGGTCCACAGCAAAACACTTAGGAAGATGGGGTGGTTAGGCGATTTGAAGAACACGTCAGCGGCATACCTAACAGGCCTGATTGCAGGGCTTAAAGCAAAGAAGATGGGTATACAGTACGCAGTTCCCGATATTGGATTACATCCTTCAGTTAGGGGTTCAAGGATTTACGCAGCAATCAAGGGACTAAGGGATGCTGGTGTTGAGGTTCCTGCGTCCGAGGAGGTGCTTCCTTCGGAAGATCGTGTGAAGGGTGAGCACATCGCTAAATACGCAGACACCCTCTCCAAAGAGGATCCTGAACGCTTCCGAAAAGTTTTCTCTAAACTCCTTGAGAGGGGTTTAGATCCGGAAAACCTCCCCAAACATTTCGAGGAGGTTAAGCATAAGATACTCTCCTCCTTGGGTGAGCAATGATGGCCGCGCAACAGCAAATCCTTGAAGAATGGGTACCGAAGACAAAGCTTGGCTGGATGGTTAAGGAAGGCAAAATAAGTGATATCAAGGAAATATTTAACAACAACCTAGTTATTCAGGAGCCTGAAATAGTTGATTATCTACTCCCTAACCTGAAGCATGAGGTCGTTGACGTAAACATCGTTCAGAAGCAGACTGACGCTGGCAGGATGACTAGGTTTAGGGTTCTAGTAGTTGTGGGGAACTTCGACGGTTATGTTGGGATAGGACTAGGTAAGGCTAAACAATTAAGGCAAGCTATCGACAAGGCAATAAGGAATGCCAAACTTAACGTCATCCCTGTAAGGAGAGGGTGTGGGAGCTGGGCATGCTCCTGCAACGAGCCTCATAGCGTTCCATTCACGGTGGAGGGCAAGGCGGGAAGCGTCCGTGTTAGGCTGATACCGGCCCCCAAAGGAACTGGTTTAGTTGCGGGTGACGCCGCTAAAGTTGTTCTAAGATACGCCGGCATTAAGGATATATGGACTTGGAGCCGCGGGGAGACCAGAACTACGATTAATTTCGTAGCAGCGGTATATGATGCGTTAAGGAATACTTACAAATTCGTTACTGTGTATGACTGGGCGAGAAGGTGATTCGGATGGTTTTATACGCTATCGTAAGGATAAGGGGAACGGTTGATGTTCCTCCAGACGTAGAAACTACGTTGAGGTTGCTGAGGCTCACCAGGAAGTACTCCGCAGTGATCTATCCTAAGAATGAAACCATTGATGGAATGCTCCAGGTAGTTAAGGACTGGGTTACTTGGGGGGAGGTCGATAGGGAGGTGCTCAAGGAGTTACTGCTGAAGAGAGGGAGATTACCTGGCAATAGGAGGCTCAGTGAAGAAGGCGTCAAGAACGTCCTTGGCATAACATTGGACGAGCTCCTAGACAACTTAATGGAAGGGAAACTGCTGTGGCATAAGCTAGACGGGAAAGTCAAGCCCGTATTTAGATTACACCCCCCTAAGGGAGGTTTTAAGAGATCCACGAAGAAGCCCTATAAAGCTGGCGGTGAGCTGGGTTATAGAGGTAGTGAGATCAACGCTTTGCTTAAGAAAATGATTTGAGGTGGTGAAGGAAATGGTGGTTAGGAGAAGGAAGAAAGTCAGGAAGTTGCGTGGCTCGAGGACACATGCGTGGGGTCAGGTAGGTCAGCACAGGAAGTCAGGGAGTAAGGGCGGTGTCGGCGCGGTAGGGTTCGAGAAGCATAAATGGACATGGACGGTGAAGTATTTCCCGGACTGGTACGGAAAGCATGGGTTCACTAGGGCGCCGGTAATTCAGGTGGAGATGAGGGGAATAAATGTTGGGAGACTGGCTGAGTTAGTGAGGACCTTAGAGCTTAGGGGTGAGTTGCAGAAGTCGGGGGACGTTTATGAGTTAGATCTTTCCTCACTAGGTATAAACAAGTTGCTGGGAGGGGGCAGGATAGATATTCCGGTCAAGGTTAAAGTCGCCTACGCAACGGAGGCCGCGATAAAGAAAGTTAGTGAGGCTGGCGGGGAAGTCATGCTTACCTCACAGAAGAAGGAAGGTGAAGGGTAAGGCTTTAAAACAATAACTTATTTTGCAGGGACTGAGAGATGGGGCTCCTTCAAGCATTTGCAGAAATGGGTAAGTACATACCCT
>JAGHCP010000072.1 GCA_021160415.1 Desulfurococcales archaeon | reverse complement strand
CCCCGACACTATCCCTCCGGGCCTGAAGATCACTGTTTTAGACCCTAGGGTCAGGCCCTCAACTTCAGCCCTGCAAAGCTTTGCGGCCGCCTTCAGGGCTGTTATGTGTTGGTTTCTCAGCCCTGGGTTTTTCCTCTTAGCCCTGATGTTTACGACCTTAACTTCCTGGCCTGTGATGCAGGAAAGCGCTGCTGAGGTACGTAGGATTTGCCCTCCTCCCTCCCCGTAAGACCCGTCTACCGTCAGCACTAATCAACACCTGTTACCTCCCTTAACCGCTGAACTCCCCCTATCTCCTCTATCACAGCGGCTACGGCCGGGGGCACTAACTCTTTCCACTCATCACTGCCTGCGAGCATGAGCTTCCTGATCCTCGTGGAAGAGTACTTCACCCGGTCGTAGGGTGGTGGGACAAGCACTTTTATCCCGGCATCCTTAAGTAAGCGCAGCACGAGCGGGTTCCTCGCAACTCCATAGGTGAATTTAGGTAGATACATCTGTATGTAGTGGGGCCATACGGAATTCATGAGTATGTCGGGTACCGGGATTATGTAGACCTTGCTTAGGTCAATGCCTGCCTCCCTCAACCCCTCCTTAATCATCACAACCCTCTCACCTGCCGTGAATGGGTTGACGACGGTGTGGGATTCCTGAGCGGTGCCTACCGCGATTATTAACTCGTCAACCTTGCTCATCGCCCACTTAACGACGTTGACGTGCCCCCAATGCATAGGTTGGAACCTGCCCGGGTAAACAGCCCTAACAACGTCTTCCCAAGCCATCTCAACACCTCATTCTTGGTTGCGTCAGCGGTTTAATTGTTTCGCAGCTTTCTTCATGAGTACGTCTCTTGCTGGGTTGAGGGCCAAGGCGGCGTTCCCTCTGTTCACAGCTATCTCTATTAGTCCGTGGCTCCCCTCGTAGAGAACCAAGGAACCCTCAGGCACGTCGGAGAAGGTCCTTCCGTACTTCACGCTTACCCATGTTCTCCCCCCATCAAAGCTTATCTGCACTATCCCCCCTAGCTTAACTCCGAGGTAGTTCCTCAGCTCGGAGGTCCCCATATCCGTGATGATGTTCCCGAAGCCGTCCACGTAGACAACCCTGGCTCTTACAGCCTCACCCATGACCTTAGGTTTCCGAGGTATTTTCGGGAGTTTGACTAGGTCATCTGCGCTTAACCTTCTCCCGATGGATGCGGGGTTAACTCCGCAGGCTATCAGCGCTGCTGCGGGTGTGAAGAGGTCCCTCCCGTGGAAAGTGTGCGCTATTTCCGGGAGGCCTGCCTTTTCGGGGTTTAACTCGTAAACCGCCTTAATACCTTCCTCAGCTGCTGATGGGTAGAGGAGGCCGTTGTCGGGCCCGACATACACGTTCCCTTCTTCCCCCACAATCGCTACGGCTTTCCTCTCTGACCCTACACCTGGGTCCACGACGCCGACGAAAACTGTCCCTTTAGGGAAGTACCTCCTGCTTATGCGGAGTATGTGCGCCCCCCACAGAACGTTGTATTTCGGGATCCCATGCGTTATGTCGGCAAGCTTGGCTTCCGGGCATATCCTTAACGCAACGCCCTTCATCTGCCCCACGTAAGCATCGCTTAGGCCGAAGTCCGTTAGGAACGCTATTACCTTCATTTCCTCATTTCCTCCAAGTACATGTCCAGGTAAGGCTTAATCACCTCAGGCCTCCCCTGCAAGCCTAGCTCCTCCTTCACCTCGTTAAGGACTTCCCTGAACTTCTCCAGGCTTCCCGGATCCATAACTTCAACCTCAACGAACTTCCCGAGCCCATCAACCTCATCTACGTATATCTTCGCTGGGTGCTTTTCCTTGCTGTACACCTGCCTAACTTTCTTGAGGGTGTAGACCCTGAAGCCCAATCTCAGGAAGGCCTCGGCCAAGGCGTCCGGGTCTTTCACCTCAACGTTTATTTCCTCCCTAGCCTTAACGTCGCCTTCGAGCCTCGGCCCTTTATACGTGACTTCCCCTTTCACCGCTCCGGATGAGCTGATTTTTTTCCTCACCCTGAACGCCGTGTCTTCAGGGACGTTTACGCATCCCCGCATGTCGACGTACCTGTCGACCTCCACGACCTCTTCGAGAAGCTCCCAACCCGTCGCAACTAGCTTCTCTTTTATGGGGGTAAGATCATCGACGGGTATTTTAACCTCGTACTCGAGCACGGTCCTCACCAGTACCTTATCCTGAAGTCCTTGTACTTCCCTTCGTAGGGTAGCCACTCAACGTCAACTCTTTCAACCACCGCCGCCGGCGGGCCTACCTTGGCCCAAGCTATGATCTCCTCGACTGCTTCCTTGGGGCCCTCGACCTCAGCTTCAACGCTCCCGTCAATCTTATTCATGACCCACCCAGTAACCCCTAATTCGTAGGCCTTCCTCCTCATGGAGGACCTGAAGAACACGCCCTGAACTATCCCGCAGATCTTCAGCCTTGCCCTCACGTAGCTGCTTCCCTCCTCCACATGCAACACCTAATTAACTCAGCACCACCTGAATTAATGAGGGTTTACCGAATGCCTCACATCACTGACGTAAGGGACGTAGCGGCCTGGATTAGGGAGCACGTGAAGTTATCGAGGAACGCGTCACGCGTCGCTTCAAAGCACGGCATCCGCCCCTACATGGCGGAGAGGTACTACCGAATGCTTGGGTCTTGGGAGGAAGTTGCTTCAATGCTTGAGGCTTTCGACGCTCGGTTAAACCCTGTGGTTAGGTGCAACACACTTAAGGTGAGGGGCTGCGGTGAGGTTGAGTTTAGGCTTACGAAGCTCGGTTACTCCTTAAAGAGGGTTGAGTGGTGCCCCTACTGCTTCGAGGTGACGTCTCCTTCAAGCACCTCATCGCTGGGCGCTACCCACGAATTCCTTGCCGGGATGTATTACCTTCACCGCGGGCCCGCGTCACTAATCCCTCCGCAGCTGCTCAGCCCATCTCCCGGCGAGTTCGTGGCTGACTTGGCCGCTGCTCCCGGAGGCAAGCTGACGCATTTAGCGCAACTCATGGGTAACTCCGGGGCTATTCTGGGGGTTGACATCTCTAGGGCCAGGATGAGGGCTTTGAGGTCCAACGTTGAGAGGCTCGGCGTCAGGAACGCCGTGCTGCTGAGGTCCGATGGGAGGTACGTCCCCCACATCTACCCTTCGTTCTTCACGAAGGTCCTTTTAGACGCCCCATGCACCGGTGAGGGCTTAATGATGATTGACAGGTCTAGGAAGACGAAGACCTCTCTGGAAGACATCCTTAGGTCGATGGAGCTTCAGGTTCAACTGCTTGATGCTGCACTGAACTCTGTGATGAAAGGCGGCCTGGTGCTGTACATCACGTGCTCCATAGCTCCCGAGGAGGATGAGGTCGTCGTTGCGGAACTGCTTTCTCGGAGGGAGGATGTGGAAGCCATCCCTTTGAATCCGCCTGTCAAAGCACGCAGAGGCCTAACTGAGTACTTAGGGCTTACCTTCCCTCAAGACCTACGTAAATGCGTTAGGCTGTACCCGCATGTGAGCGGGACGGAAGGTTTCTTCATGTGCCTACTTAAGAGGGTGTCCTAGGTTGAGGCTCAGATGCTTCAGTGATCCTGCGGTCATGAAGCTCATAGCTAAGTACTTCGGTGAAGCAGTGCATGTACTCGAACTCCTCAGCGGACTCACCGGGTTAATATGCAGGGGGGAATTCACTGAGGCGTACCTAATACCGCCGCAGGTGTGGGAAGTCACTGCGAAACTCATGAGTTCAGGTAGAATACCCTACGCAGCAGGGATGTATGTCGGGAGGGTTGCGAGAAACTCCCTTATCCCATCCCATGACTTCCTTCAGCACACCTACGAAGCGCTAGGACATCCCATTAAAGCAGTAACCGTGGGCAACGAAGGGCTGAAGCCCTTCCTGTACGGGAAAGACGTTCTGAAAGCATCCACCCTGAAGTGCCACCCGCCCCTGAGAAAGGGGGACATCATAGGCATCGTTGGCCAAGACAACTACGTTTACGGAGTGGGGAAATCGACCATTAACTCCTGCGAAGAGCTAAACAACCTAAGGAGAACAGATCCCGTAGCCCTCAACGTATTCGACGTTGGTTGGTACCTCCGAGGAGGCACTGACCCTAGGGAAAGGAAGTTCAAGAACCTAAGGTAAACCCATCACCGAAGGATGAACCTGAAGGTAACGAACTTATAGGTACGCGCCGTGCATAGGCCCTTTCAGCACACGCTGGCCACACCCAGACGAGCGTCAGCCTCGGGCGATTGGGAGCGGCGGGCATACACCCCCGCCCCATCAAACCCGTCTTCTACGGGAGCCCTCGCCGCCAGGGTTGCCCCTGACGGACGGCCGCCTCTTTTCGGGGAGGGGTTCCCGCTTAGATGCTTTCAGCGGTTACCCCTTACGGCGTAGCTGCCCGGCAGTGCCCTGCCGGACAACCGGTAGACCAGAGGCCGCGACGCCCCGTTCCTTTCGTACTGAGGGCGCCTTCCCCTCAGGCGGCCCGCACCCCCCGTGGGT
>JAGHCP010000120.1 GCA_021160415.1 Desulfurococcales archaeon | reverse complement strand
TATATTGAATTACCCTGCAAGTTCCAACGCAGAGGAATTCAATATAACCCCACCTGAAGTGAAGGGCAAGGTATTCTCATCAATGCTTACCGAGCACTTACCAAGGGCTCTAAAAGGTGGGTTGAAGGATGATGAGAAGGAATTTGCGGCATCTTTAGTAAAGGAGGGCGTTCTTGTGAAGGTCGACACACCCCCAATAATCAACTGGCTTAACCTTCCCCGCCAGGACGCAGTGAGGTTAAGCATTGATGTTCTCCTACCTAAGTACTTTCTGGGGGAGGTTGAGGAAATCCGGGAGGATGAGTTGACTGAGGAGTTAAGGAATTATGTGGGGGGAGGTGGTGGCGATGCTTACTACGTTAAGGAACAAGGCTTTTCCAGCGATGCTTACCTCAACGCTTACGTCGCCCTAACCATAACCGATATGTGGGGGCCTGAGGGACTAGCAGGATCGATAATAAGCACGAAGGCGTGGGGGTGGTTCACCGAGTTCCTCGTATCAACTTACCCAGTGATTAAGGAGGTCGTCGCCAGAGCGCTTACTGAGGGGCTGGATGAGGTCGGGGGATTCAAAGTTGTGAAGGCAGACCCTCGGAGGGTATCGGGTAGCGTGCTGAGGTCGGTGCTTCAAGGACTTAGGGTTTTAGGGGGTGAGAAACTCGTTCTTGAAGATGCTGGGAAGTACTACCTCCCCATAGCGACGGTGGGTGTGGAGGAGCTAAGTACCGCGGAGCATGAGGGGGTGGTGAAGGGCTACCTTAAGGTGAGGGTGTAAATATTGATGGAATGCCTGAAAGCTGAAGTGGTAATAGAGGGAGAAATGAACTTCCTCGAAGCGGTTAAGAAGAGTCTCCACCCCGATAATGAGTCTCCACCTAAAGGTTATGTGATAACTGAGGAGTTAGTGGGGAACCAGCTGAGAATAGTCCTAAAAGGCCTATGCAAGCCATCGCCTAAGGAGATAATTACAGTTATGTCTACGATCGATGAGATTGTGAGGCTGGCGGAAAGCATTAGGGAGTTGGTTAATTCTTATAAACCCTGCGAATAAAGATCTGTAGGTCTGGGTGACATGCCGAGGGTTACCGTGAAGGACAAGTGGAAGATGAAGAAGTGGTATAAGGTTCTAGCACCACCTATATTTGAAAGCATCCCAATAGGGACAACGCCCGTGGACGAGGAATGGAAGCTCCTAGGTAGGGTTTTCGAGGTGACTCTGTTCGACCTCACAGGGGATTTCAGCAAGCATTACGTCCATCTCTACTTCCAGGTTCATGACGTGCAGGAGGGCGTGGCGTACACAAGGTTTAAAGGACATGAGCTGGCGCGTGATTACCTTAAATCCATAATTAGGAGGAAGTCCAGCAAGGTTGCTGCAATAGTCGATGTTAAGACGAAGGATGGTTACGTCCTCAGGGTTCAGGGAATGGTCCTAACTGCGTTCCGGTGCAAGACAAGTCAGAAGAAAGCCATAAGGAAGGAACTAGTTAATGTTCTACTAAGTAAGGCTTCGGAATTAAGCCTTGACGATTTCATTAAGGCCATGATATTCGGTGACCTGGCGAATGAAATGTTCCAAGCAGCCAAGAAGATCTACCCGATTAGGAAGGCTGAGGTGTATAAATCCAAGCTTCTTTACATGCCCACCCCTGAGGGGATCAAGAAAGCGGTGATTGTTCCCACACCGCCTAGGTGACGGAGGTCACAATATTATTTCCTGCAACTGCTTTCCTATATTGGTTAGAACGATATGCGTGAAGCCGTCATACTTGCTGCGGGGTATGGGAAGGGATTAGAGCCCATAACCCATACAAGGCATAAAGTCCTCACCCCTATAATTGATAAGCCGATTATCGAGCATCAGCTGAATATGCTTCGTGAGGTAGGTGTGACGAGAGCGATAATAGTGGTAAATTACTTGAGATCTCAGGTCGAGGCTTTCCTGAGGAGGTACGCAGAATCTGCAGGGATGGATTACGTGGTAGTGGATCAGGGAAAACCCATGGGGACAGCCCACGCCCTCTCCAAAGCCATTGAACACGTGAGAGACGAATCTTTCCTCCTGATCTATGGTGATGTGTTTACTGACGTAGATGGCATAAGGGCTGTTGCGGCTTCAGCCCCATCAATAGGGGTTGCGAGGGTATTGAACCCTAAAGATTTCGGCGTAATCGTCATGAAGGGAAGAATGCTTAAAGAAATTATTGAGAAGCCCGAAAACCCGCCCTCAGACCTAGTTAATGCAGGGGTGTACGCGCTTCCGACAGAGATAGTGCGATGGGTGGATAAAGTTGAGGTGTCTGAGAGGGGTGAGCTTGAGCTTACCGACGCTTTAAGTTCTTACGCGTCCCGCAACCCGCTTAAGGTGGTTGAGCTCAACAACTGGTTTGATGTAGGCAGACCATGGGCAGTGCTGGAAGTCAACAAGTGGTTAATGAGTAAGGAGGTTCGGAGGGCTGAGATTAAAGGGGAAGTGGAGGGGAACGTGAAGATACGTGGCCCAGTAATCCTTGAGAAGGGCGCCACCTTAAGGGCTGGGAGTTATGTGGTAGGGCCGGCATATATAGGGCATGAGGCAGATGTGGGTCCGAACGCCTACATACGACCTTACACTGTCATTATGGAAGGTGCGAAGATAGGGTTCAACGTTGAGGTTAAGGAGAGCATAATTCTGGAGCATGCCCACGTGGCTCACCAAGCATATGTGGGGGACTCAATAATTGGCGAGGAAAGTAACCTAGGGGCTGGATCTATACTGGCCAATTTGAGATTCGACGGAAAACCTGTACCTGTAACGATTAAAGGTAAGAGAGTCACTAGCGGGAGGAGAAAGCTAGGTGCCTTCATAGGCGGTCACGTAAAGACAGGTGTTAACGTCTCTACATACCCGGGTGTGAAGATAGGTGCTTACAGCTGGATCAACCCAGGCTTAACCGTTAAGAAAGATGTTCCGCCCTGTACGCACTTAGTTGCGGAAGAGGTGTTGAGAGACGTTAAAGGGGAATGCATGGTTGACCTCAGTGTCTGGAGGCCTTAGCTGAAACAACCTTAACGATGTCTCCGTCTTTGAGGATGTAGCTACCACCAACCCTCTTCCCTTCCCTAGCAAGCACCGCATACAGGAACCCTTTACCTAAGTCAGTGTGGATTAGGTAGGCAAGCTCCTCTGCTGTCGTACCTTCCCTAACTAGGTACGCATCAGGTAAGACGTTGCCGTACCCGTCAGTGTATTTATGCGGGTCCTCAACGGGGTAAACAACAATCATCTTCAGAAGCTCAAAAACCGCCCTATTCAGGGCTTCCTGAACCCCCGTACCTCCGAATTCCTTCATAAATGAGGATATCCTATCTAAAGCCTTCCTCTGCTTCTCGTTAAGCTCATTGGGCTTCAAAACGCTGAAAGATGAATCCCCTGGGATGTAGTGCACGTAACCGCCCTTCCATGCTTTCTTGAGGGCAAGTTCAAATACGCTGCTCGCTGGAATAATTACCCTGTCAGGTAGAGCTTCCTTAACTCTCTCGAAATTGACTCTAGCTTCAGGTATGTCCATTTTATTGGCAAGTATCAGGATGGGCTTGGAAAGCTTCCTTAACCTCATAATGAAGCCCCTGAGTTCATCGACGCTCCAGGAGCTCGGTTTCTTCCTATCCAGACCTGTTTCCCTCAGAGCCTTAGCTACGTGCTCCCTCCTAATTGAGAGGCCTGAAACTCGCTGCGCTATCGAGGAGATCACGTCATCTAAAGGCAGATTGTCAAGCCCCCTAGCGAACCTCTCCCAGTCCTTCCTAATGACGCTGAAAAACCACTCATCAACTTCCTCCTCAATAAGCAAGATGTCCTCTAACGGGTCATGTGTTCCTGGAGGCACGGGATTCCCTTCCTCGTCTGTGGATCCGGACATGTCAACTACGTGGATCAACACATCAGCTTGGCGTAGGTCATCCATGAATTTATTCCCTAAGCCTCTCCCTTCATGGGCCCCTTTGACGAGTCCGGCAACATCAAGCAGCTTAACGGGGATAAACCTGAACCCCTCAACGCATAGTGAATTCCTCGGATCACATTTCGGCAGACCTAGATCAACGTGGGGGCATATCGTCCTCACGTAGGCCACACCTATGTTAGGCTCGATCGTCACGAAGGGCCTATTCTCTATACGTGCAGGCACCATAGTGGCTGCTGAGAAGAAAGTTGATTTCCCTACGTTGGTCTTCCCGATCACGCCAATTACTGGGGGTGTTGGAGGCACTTAATCACCCTCACTTAAGCCTCGATCGAACTGCAATATACTTTTGCCCTCTGTCTGGGAATAGCTTTTAAATCTCTTTAACCAAGTGTCTCGGAGAGAGTGAGGAGACAGGTAAGGTGGGAATGATGTCTAAATCAATGTATCATTTCATTGCGGCAGCGTGGAAAAAGCCGTACGAGGGGGAAATGCTTCAAGTAATGAAGGCTAGATTCATAAGGTGGAGGAGGGGTCCGTCCGTCGTCAGGGTAGAGCACCCGACAAGGTTAGATAGGGCAAGGGCCTTGGGATATAAGGCTAAGCAGGGCTTCGTAGTTGCCCGTGTTAGGGTTAGAAAGGGAGGTATGAGGAAGCAAAGGCCGAATAAAGGCAGAAGACCTAAGAGGATGGGTGTGTATGGCTTCGCCCCTGAGAAATCCATTCAGCTAATTGCTGAGGAGAGGGCTGCTAGGAAGTACCCAAATCTAGAAGTTCTGGGTTCATACTATGTTGGTGAGGACGGCCTTTACAGGTACTTCGAAGTGATTCTAATAGACCCACACCACCCAGCAATTAAGGCCGATAAAGATGTTAATTGGGTAACGCAGCCATCGCAGAAAGGAAGGGTCTTCAGAGGGAAGACCTCCGCCGGCAGGAGGATGCGGGGCTTACTTAAGAGTAGAGGTCTAAGAGGCACCCATAACTGGAAATGGAAGAAGAAAGCTAGGGAGAGAGAACTGAAGAGGAGGCATGAAGCCTCAAGAGGTGCTAGGCTTATTTTACCTAAGAAGCTTGCTAAAGAATTAGGTATTGAGAAGTGAAAGCAACTCGCAAAGCAGGTAGGGCGGTCATAAGGCTAACCGCCACGACATTTTATCATTCAACTGAAGACCCAGATAAGGTGAAGACAGCGCTCCTTAATGTCCTCTTTAACGGCGGATCCGTCGATGCTGAAATATCCGAGTCCGTTGTGGAGGGGCATTACGGTAACCGTATAGGCATACTTACATGTGTTATCGAAGGTAAGAAAGCTGAAGATGTCTTCCGGAGAATAGTTTGCTCGATGAATAACGTAGACCGCAACATTCTGAAGGCCACTCTCCCCAACAGAGTGGGGGTTAGACCTTCCCATATGCATATAAGGTTAAGTAAGCAGGACGCGTACTTGGGTAGGATTGTTCTCCTCGACGGGGATGATGTGATTAAAGTTTCCGTAACAGTCAATGGCGTGAGAAAAGTCAGCGAGCTACAGGAGTACCTTGACGGCATTATAGAGGGGTGCCGGAAGTGAAGCGGTTCGTAGATCTCTTATTCAGAGGCGCGTTGAATGAAGATAACGCGAACGTGTTAAAGGAGCTGGGTTATGTAGCCTTAGCCTCCCCGTATGGTGGTCAGGAAATTAATGGGATTAAGGTCGTCAAATTGACTCTCCTGCGTCACGGGAAAGCTGTGGAAGCACATGACGACGTTCTCAAGGTATTCGTTATATCGAGAGGTGAAGAGATTAAGATCACCTCGACATTGAAGGCTGCCGACGTGATAGAGATTCGAGGGAAAGCTCTCTCACATATCGGGGCGAAGGCCCTGAAAAAGCTAGCCTCAGCACGTAAACCAGTAGGGATCCCAATGATTGAAGTAATTGACAGTCTTATGCTGGGGGGTAGCGTTGACGGTCTATTGAAGCTCTTAGCGGAATACATGAGGGGAAGCATCGACGTACTCATCGGCTCCGGAGCTAGTAAAGCAGTTGAGGCTATACATCCCTACATCTACGTGGCTGTTTTGGTGGATCTCGGACTCTCTGAGGCTCACGCGTCTTACGCGGTCTTCGACTCCCCGATGAGGATTCTCAGAGGTGTCGTCCGTGTTTGAACCTCGTGACGCGGTGTTGGTTCTGTGGATATTACTCGCGTTGGTTGTTGGAGTGGTAGGCTTAATTATCTATAGACTGAAGAAGGTTGAGGAGGATCTTAAGCTATTTAAGGAAGCCTTAAACGGTGAGGCATTAAGAGCTTATCTGAAGGGCGTTGAAGCAAGGGAAAAGAGGAAATTCATTAAACGGTACTTAGTCGTTAAGGTTCCCCAAAACATTAAGGATAGGAGGCAGTTGCAGGAAATATTAGAAGACTCCATAAAGAAGCTATACGGACCTATGTATCTCAGCCTCATAAACCCTCAAGTCATATACTTCAACCTTGCCTCAGGGAAGGCCGTCATAAGGTTCTCCAATCAGTTCAGGTGGAAGCTGATAGCATCCCTATCTGTTACCCAGAAGGTGGTTGGGGGTGCCTCAATAATCCCCGTTAAGATTGCAGGAACTCTCAAGAAGGCTAAGAGGCTTGCTGAGAAATGAGTCAGATCGTCGCGAGGACGTCATCAATCATCCCTTTGGAGCGGCGTCATCATCCCCACACATACCTCTAGGATCCTTAATAAAGGTTGAGAGACCCATGTTTTATGGCCGTGATGAAACCGCTAGTGGCTGCTCCATGATGTGTGGGACCCTCACTGAGCCGTGAAGGTGTGTGGCAATTGAGGGAGGAAAACTTAGTTAAGGTTCTGGCGTCAACCCTGTATGAAGTGATTAATCACAGGGTATCTGTTGATGTGGCATTTAAGAGGGCCTGCAAAGGCAGGTGTGCGTCAAACACATCCGAGAGGGAGGAGCTTTACCACCTAGCAAGGAATCTGGTTTCCGACTACATCAGAGTTACGTGTAGTTTAGGTAAGGAAAAACCTTACGGAAAGATTGCTAGGGCATGGTTAAATGGTGTTGACGATGATGACCTGCCTCCTTGGTGTAGACTTTCATATAAGGAATGGTTCTACCGCAGGATCGTCGGCCTGCTCGGGAAGAAGGAGGGTGAAGCGTTGCTGAAAGCCATGAATGAGAGGGTTTGGTGGTTAAGGGTTAACTTACTGAGGTCATCCGTGGAGGGCGTGCTAAGAGATTTAGACAGTGAAGGGGTTACTTACGAAGTTGACAGGGAGATACCGTACATGATTAAAGTCATCGAATCCAGGAAACCGGTAAGACTACTTAAGCCTGTTAAGGAATTTCGAGCCGTCCCTCAGGATAAGGCCTCGGCCGCCGTCGTTGAGGCTTTAAGACCTCAGCCAGGGGATGTGATTCTGGACATGTCCTTCGCACCAGGGATGAAGACATCATTAATTCAGATGTTGGCTGAGAACGAGGCGAAGGTAGTCGCAGTCGACATAAGCTACAGGAGGGTTCTGACAGGGGTGGATCTCTTAAGGAAATTAGGCGTTGACCCATCCAGGACGCTGGTTGTTAATGCAGACTCAACGCAGAAAATATTTAGGGATGAGGGTTTCGATAAGGTTCTCCTAGATGCTCCATGCAGTAACAGCGGTGCAGTCAGCAAGGATCCAGGGATTAAGGTGAATTTAACGGAGGGGAAGGTAAGGCATTACGCAGCAATACAGAAGGAATTACTCATACGGGCTATTGAGTTAGGTGAAGAGGTAGTTTTCTCCACCTGCTCCTTAATGCCTGATGAGGGGGAGCTCGTGATCTCTGAAATCTACGACTACGTAAGGCTCCAGAGACCTATAAAATGGGCCCACTCGGGTTACGATGTGGTGTCCTTCTATACGGAGGTGATGAGGTTCTTCCCACATAAGGATCAAACGGATGGGTTTTTCCTAGCGAAGATTATTCGTGAGTAACCGTAGGAATCTTATTAAGGGAATTAGCGCGGTAAATATAGGGGTTTAGTTGTCAGCTATAGTAACCTCCGTACATCAGAAACCTTCTCCTAAGAGATTGAAAGTACTTATTTCGAAGCTAGGGCTAGATGGGCATGACAGGGGGGCCAAGGTCGTTGCAAGAGCGCTGAGGGACGCGGGTTTCGAGGTTGTGTACTTAGGAGTTCATCAGTCCCCTGAGGATGTAGTTGAAGCAGCTATTCAAGAGGATGTTGACGTCATAGGGGTTTCAATACTTTCTGGCTCCCATATGGAGTTAGTGGGAGATCTCCTTAGATTAATGCGTGAGAAGGGCTTAGACGCACCGGTCGTGGTTGGAGGGATTGTTCCCGAGTCCGATGCGAGGGAGCTCAGGAAGATGGGCGTCTTCGAGGTTTTAGGGCCCGGAACACCTCTCCAGAAGGTTGTTGACGTATATCTTAAGGCTGCCGGGGTGGTGAAGAAATGAAGTTAGACCACATAGGGATAGCTGTTAAGGACTTGGAAAGCTCCTTGAAGATCTACATTGAAGGTTTAGGTTTGCGCTTGATTAAAGTTGAGGAGGTACCGGAGGAGAACGTTAAGGTGGCAATGCTTGATGCGGGGGGTGTGAGGATAGAGCTTCTCGAGGGAATCGGTGAGGACTCCGCTGTAAGGAAGTACATTGAGAAGAGGGGTGAGGGCATACATCACATTGCGTTCAAAGTGGACGACGTTGACAAGATCTCAGAAGAACTCAAGGGTAAGGGATTCAAACTTGTCTATAGTTCCCCAAAACTAGTGGCGGGTGGCTCAAGAAAAGTGAATTTCATACACCCCAAGTC
>JAGHCP010000116.1 GCA_021160415.1 Desulfurococcales archaeon | reverse complement strand
TATCGACCATCACAAGAGTTCAGGTGACTTCATCAAGGAGCTCGAAACCATCCCTAACGTTAAGGCTATCTGGAGAAAGGCAGCTTCGTGCCCTCGACTCATGATCGAAACCTTGAAGCCCTCCGTCAACCCGTATGAGAGGTTCCTCATCGACGTGGCCGACATATGTGAAGGTGGGGAGTCAAGGAACGCTGATGTGGGGAAGGTTGCGGACATGATTAAGCTAGCCATAGCTAGGGACCCAGGCGACCTTAACTTCATGACGTATCTGGTGAGAGCAATGCTTGAGGGTAAGGAGCTGAGCACCGACCCGGAAATAGTTAGCAGGGCTAAAATAGCTAAGTTCCTCCTGCAGAGGCTCCTTAAACTAATGAGTGAACGCTCCATAGAGGTAAGAGGAACGAAAATCGTTTCCTTAAACCTCCCGGAATCAAGGGTTTATGCCGGCCTCCTAGGGATAGCGACCACTGAATTCGCAAGGATTACGAGGAAGGACGTCGTCCTGATAAGGAGGGAGGAAGGAAAAGTCGTGGTGACCGTGAGGACCTTGAACGATAAGGCCTATAGGGTCTGCAAAGCGCTTGCCGAGAGGGTCAGCGGTAAATTCGGTGGCCACGCAGAAGCGGCATCAGCAACGCTTCCGGATATGGAGCTTAAGGACGCGGTTAAGGTGGTTAGTGAGGTGGTTAGGGATGTGTCTAAAGAGATTAGAGAACGCAGGATGCGTACCTCCTGAGGAACTCCCGGATGCAATCAAGCGGTTCTTCCGCGCTACGACAATAATACTCTTCACTAACTGCTCCTTGAGGTATGTGGGAAGGGCTTCAAGCCTCGCGGAGAGGGCTTGGAGAGTAGTCATAATCAAAGAGGACGGTACAGTTCTAGTTCACGAAGGGAGAGGGAGAAACCCCATCAACTGGCAACCTAAGGCCTACGTCACAGCAGAGTACAGGGATGGTGAAGCAGTTATTAAAGCCGTTAGGGCACGACCGCACGAGGAACTCGAAATAAGGATTCATGAGGACTCATACCTTCTAGCTGTGCGGTTATCCGCTGGGAAGTTCCTCCTTAAGGGGAGTGAGGAGGACTTGGTTGAGAAGGTTGCGGGGAACCCGAGCCTCGTGGAGGAGGGCGCCGTTTTAGTGTCAAGGGAGGTATCAACCCCTCACGGCAGGATCGATGTGGTCCTACGGGGGAGGGATGGGAAGTTAATTCTGGTTGAGGCGAAAAGGTCTTCCGCGGATATTGACGCCGTGTATCAGCTAAGAAGGTACGTGGAGTACTACAGATCCTTAGGAGTAGACGCTGAAGGGGTACTGGCCTCCCCTTCCGTAACCCCTAAAGCTAAAAAATTGCTGAGTAAGTACGGCTTCAGACACGTTGAGGTCACACCTTAAGGTGATCGCCATGATGGTTGATTCGCACATTCATCTACATGAATTCAGCGCGGAGGAGCTCACATCATTGTGTGGGAAGAGTGACCTGATAATGCTGGCGGTGTCTGACGACTACGCATCATCAATGAAAACTCTGGAGCTACGCGAGTCATGCAGCAACGCCGTTCCAGCGATCGGTATACATCCCTGGAAGGTTCGGGCGGATTCATGGAGGGATGGGTTTAGCCGGGTTCAGGCCTTATTCGATCGGGTGCGGTTCCTAGGTGAGATTGGGCTGGATAAGAGGTTCGTTCCCCAGACGTTTGAGGTTCAAGTCGAACTCTTCAACGAGTTCCTCAGGGAGGCCGAGAAGCTCGGTTTGGGGGTGTCGGTTCATGGCGCGGGGGCTTGGAAGGAAGTGGTTGATACCCTCACCTCCTACCGGATTAAGGCAGTCGCTATCCACTGGTACACGGGTCCGCTAGACCTCATAAGAAACATCATTGACAATGGTTACTTCGTAGGGATTAACGCTGCGGCACTAATCCAGAGAAAGCATAGGGAGGTGATTAAGGAAGCCCCTCTCACCTCAATGCTCACGGAGTCGGATGGCCCTTATAACTACAGGGGGTTAAGGCTAGGGCCTTCCAAACTGCCTGATCTTTTGAGGCTTATTTCAGAGCTGAAGGGTGTTCCAACATCCGAGGTTGAGGAAACCATAAGCCGGAATTTCATGCGCTTCCTTAAATCGGCGGGAATGAATGTAAACATAACTTAATTTTCGCACCCCGATGAAGTATGTGGGCCTTCAGTATGGGTGAGGTTAAGGTAGCTGCAATCGGTGCCGGGATGTGGGGAAGGAACATCGTCAGAGCGCTCAAGGAGTTAGAGGAGGAAGGAGTTCTCAAGCTCGTCGCGGTGGTAGACGCTGATGAGTCAAGGGCGAAGTCCGTTGCCAATGAGTTCAAAGCTCAGATGTACTTGAACCGTGTGGATAAGCTCGCCGAGTTAGGGATAGATGCTGCTACCGTCGCGGTCCCTATAGATAGGCTTGTTGAGGTGGCGGAGGTTTTAGTTGATTGCGGCATTAACGTCTTCGTTGAAAAGCCCGTTTCTATGAACCCTGATGAGATCAGGGAACTAATGGATAAAGCGGTAAAGGCCGGAGTAGTGGCCCAACCAGGGTTCATAGTCAGGTATGACCCCGCCTCGAAGGCTTTGAGGGAGGAACTGAGGGGTAGAGGTACCCCCAGGTACATGGTGTTTAAGAGGCTGTCCCGGAGACCTGAACATAGAATGAGGTTCCCCATAGTTTACGACTTAATGATCCATGACATCGACCTCGCCAACTTCCTCGTCGGAGGTGAAAACTTTAAGGTTCTCTCAGTCCTCACCAGCGACATAGCTGAAGGAGTTCCGCAAACGATAACTGTCCACATGACGATGGGTAAGACGCACATCCAGCTGGTGAGCGACGGGCTTCTCCCGGTGAAGGTCAGGGAGGCTGAGGT
>JAGHCP010000034.1 GCA_021160415.1 Desulfurococcales archaeon | reverse complement strand
AACTGAATGACAACCGAATTGGTAGAAATAACTCTCAGAGAGCGAGAATAATATTCCTATTGACTAGGTCAAAAACTTTAGTTCATGGTGTATTTTTTGAATAAATTACGCATCTTGTAAAAGAGAATTCACCTAATTTCCTTAATAATTGCTTTTTTTATCAAAATCAACCATAAATAATTTAAAGGATTTTCTACTTCCCTCAAACATTGAATCAGGTGAGAAGTGTGAGGGTGTTGGGTAAAGATAAGCACTTCTTCGCCTTCGGACCTAATCTTAAGCCAGCGTATGCAGTTGCGCCTGGCGAGGAAGTAGTTATTGAGACCATGGATTGCTTCTCTGATCAACTCACCAGTGAGGATCAGCTTATAACTAGCATTGACTTCTCGAGAGTGAACCCCGCTACAGGACCTGCCTATGTCGAAGGCGCTGAGCCTGGGGATGCGTTGAAGGTGTCTATAAAGAAGATAGAGCTTCAGCGTTTAGGCATCATAGTTACGGTTCCAGGCTTAGGTGTGTTAGGTAAGATAGTTCGTGAAGCTAAGACAAGAACTTGTGAAATAGGTGAAGAAGGTGTTGACTTCAAAGGGATAAAGATTCCTTACTCTAAGATGGTCGGCGTGATTGGGGTTGCAGCTAGGAAAGAAACACCTTGCGGAACTCCCGGTAGGCATGGAGGTAACCTCGACACTAAAGTCATTACTGAAGGCGCAACCCTCTACCTACCGGTGTTCTTCGAGGGAGGGCTTTTCGGGCTGGGTGACCTGCATGCTGTTATGGGTGACGGTGAGGTCTGCGTGGCTGCATGTGAGGCAAGAGGTCAAGTAACTGTGGAGTTCGGGGTGGTTAAGGATGCCTCCCCAGCATGGCCGTTCGTAGAGCTCGGTGATCACTACTATATTTTAGTGTCCGGTGATGACTTAGACCACGCGTTTAGGGAGGCCGTGTTCTACGGGGTTAAGGCGCTTCAGGAATCCAACTCTCTTGCGTGGAAAGATGCCTACATGCTTGCAAGCATGATAATGGACGTACAGGTCAGTCAGCTCGTGAATCCCAGGAAAACTGTGAGGGTGAGGCTTAGCAAGAAATACGTGAGCCTAGAGGGCATAATCAAGGCGTTGAAGTCTGAGCTCCCTGAGGAGTTAAGAGGTGAGTGAAGTGGGTGAAGAGGGGACCCAATTAAAAAGAGTGCTGCGCATGAGGGACTTAGTAGCATTCGCGATCATGACTATGGTGCCAATAGCTCCGATGGGCATATACGGAATAATCGCTATGGTGAGTCATGGCTACGTACCTACCTCCTACCTCATCGCGGCTGTCGCTATGTTCTTCACGGCATGGGCCTACGGGCAGTTCGCCTTCAGATTCCCTAAGGCAGGCTCCGTCTACGCGTACGTCAGGGAAACCCTAGGTCCCCATGTTGGGTTTATGGCTGGGTGGGTGATCCTTCTAGACTACATTCTGATACCTGCGTTGGTTATTCTAGTGTCAGCTCTGTGGCTTCAGGCGATGAGCGGTGTTCCCATGCTTGTGTGGGCCTTCGCATTCGTGATAGGTGCGACGATACTTAACATCCTCGGTGTGGAGCTAACTGCTAAGGCTTCGATGGCGCTCTTCATATTCGAAGTGGCCGTGCTCGGAGTGTTCGTCGGCGCTGCTGTATACAAAATAGTTACTGATCCTAATCTGACCTTCTCGCTTGCGCCGTTCTACAACCCAAGCACATTCAACTGGAGTCTAGTGCTTGCAGGTGCATCGATCGCCGTCCTAAGCTTCCTAGGATTCGACATTATGACAACTCTAGCGGAGGAAACTAAGGAAGCTAGGAAGGTCGTTAGCAGGGCTGTTGTGCTAGTCATACCCTTAATAGCTGCTTTCTTCGTCATACAGACATACCTAGGGGCCCTGATACACCCCGGGTACGACTTCCAAGACCCTGACGTAGCTTTCTACTACATAGCGAAGGAAGCCGGCGGAGAGTGGGTTCAGATGCTGACGATGCTTGGGACGGTTGTCGCTTGGGGTGTGGGGGACACCTTAGCTGCTCAGGCAGGCATCTCAAGAATACTCTTCAGCATGGGCAGGCAGGGCCACCTCCCAGCGGTCTTCGCTAAAATACACCCCAAATACAAAACCCCGTATGTCTCAACGATAATAGTGGCCCTTATAACCGCACCGCTCCTCTACTTACTTACGCTAACCGACCTCTCATCACTGGTGAACTTCGGCGCTCTAACAGCGTTCGCGCTCCTCAATGTAGCCCTCGCCTACAGATTCTTGAGAATCGAGAACAAACCTGCTCTAGCAATAATGCCTGCAATAGGTTTCGTAGTGACTGCGCTGGTTTGGTACGGGCTTAACATGATGGCTAAGGAATTAGGCATAGCGTGGATCCTAGTAGGAGTGATTTACCTAGCATACGTAACTAAGGGCTTCAAGGTTAAGACCAGGCTCTCCCTGCCAGAGATTTGAGCCTTTAAAAACACACCCGTTTTTCCTGAAAGGGAAAACTACTTTTTTAAATAAAGATTTGGACTCACTCGGACAGAAGCTCCTTACCCTCACCGACCACGTAGATGGGGTACGAACCCAGCTCAAACGGGTCGCCGTTCCACACCACGAAGCTTGCCAGCTTACCTGATTCAATGGTTCCTAGCATGTCTGAGAGGCCCAGTATCTCAGCATTATTCTTAGTGATGATGGCTATGGCTTCTGATTTGCTCATGCCGAACCTCAGGAAGAATCTGAGCTGTAAGTACAGGTTTCTCTGAAGGGTTTCTGGGTGGTCACTCATGAGGCCGAAGAACGGCCTAACTTCTACCAAGTGCTTAATGTTTCTCCAGGTCTCATGCTTAAGCTCGGTTTTGTAGGAGAAGGCGTCTACAGGGCCGTAAACTATGGGTACACCTTCATCCTTAATTTTCTGGAATGCCTCCTTCGTATGGACATCTTCCGCATGCTCTATAGTTATCTGCAGACCGAATTCTTTCTTAATCATTAGTAGACCCATGATGTCGTCGGTTTTGTGTACGTGGACCCTTAACCTTTCCTCCCCTTTAAGTATGGGGAAAAGCCCTCTAAGCTCAGGCTCTATCTCCTCCAAGGCTTTCTTACCGCTCTCAACAAGCTTCATCGCATCTCTAGCCTTGATGAGCCACTTCCTCAGAATGCTCACCGCCCCCATCCTGGTGTAGGGACGCGTACCCTTCCACTCCGTCGTACTTCTAGGGTTGTACCCGAATGCCGCCTTAACCCCTGCGTACTTTATGAATGCTTCCTGAATGTCGGGAGCGTAATTCTTTATGACGACAGACTTACCCCCGATTATGTTGCCGCTACCAGGCAATACACATGAGTATAGCACTCCCCACTCAATCGATTCCTTAAAGCTTACGTCATCCATGTAGATGCTGTGGAGAGCATCAACTAAGGGTAGCACGGAGTCGTACTTCTCGTTCGCCTCTCCCTCGGAGGTGGGCTCTCCGGCCCTGTCCATACCTATGTGGCTGTGGCCGTCTATGAAGGCCGGTGTTACGACGGACTTATCGAACTCAATAACCTCCGCGTCCCCAGGCTTACTTTCAGTGATTTCCACGAACTTACTTCCCTCCCAAACCAGGTAGACGTTCCTGAGAACCTTGCCCGGAATTCCCGTGTAGAGTACGTCCGCCTTAACAGCTTTACGCATTTCGAGAACCTCACGCTTTAATCCTGTATCGAGGAATTTAGGTGTTGAGTCAAGGTTTTCACTGGATAAAAAGTTATTTTGTTTGTTTCGAGCATTAAAGCCTGCTGAGGCATGCAGTATGAGTAAAGGGCCGCTGATGTTTAGGGACAGGATACTTCAAGGGGACCCTGTACGCACGACGCTGTGGTTAGCTTGGCCGATAATCCTAGCTAACCTTGTGAACATATCCTACAATATAATAGATACGTTCTGGCTGGGGAAGCTTGGGAAGGCGAGCCTGTCAGCACCTGTAGTCAGCTGGCCCCTCATAATGTTCTTCCACGCGATAGGGATGGGATTCAGCTTCGCGGGGGTCACCTTCATCTCCCAGTATGTTGGGGCAGGGGACTCCAGAATGGCTAGGAAATCAGCAGGGATGCTCGTCGGGTTCTCCCTCTTGATTTCCTTCATCATCGCGGGATTCGGCGTTACGACCGCCCCCTACATCTTGAAACTGATGGATGTACCTCCAGACGTCCTGCCAAAAGCAACCCACTACATAAGGATCATATTCGCCGGGGAACCCTTAGTGTACCTTGGTTTCGTGTTCAGTTCCATAGTACAGGGCTTGGGGGACACTAAGACCCCCACCTACATCGGGATAGTGTCCTCAGCGCTCAACATGATTCTAGACCCTTTACTGATCTTCGGTTTAGGAGGTCTTCCACCGTTAGGAGTCACAGGTGCGGCATTAGCCACCATACTTTCAAGGGCGTTCATGGGCCTTATGGGGATTTACCTTCTCCACAGAGGCTTCAGGGGGATCAAGGTGGGTGTAAGGGACTTAGGTCTGGAGTGGTGGTGGGTCAAGAAGGTGGTTAAAGTGGGGACACCCATGGCAGTACAGCAATCCGCTAACTCCCTCGGATTCGTCGTCATGATGTCCATCGTGAGTGGCTTCGGTTCCGCAGTCATTGCTGCGTACGGCATAGCTCTCCGCATCGTGGACCTGACCCAGTCATTCACTTGGGGGATAATGAGGGCCACCGCAATAATTGTCGGCCAGAACATAGGGGCGCGGGAATTCAAGAGAGCAGAGGAAATAACCAACAAGAACGTAATCATGCTCACCTCACTGCTAGCCCTAGGTGTGGCGTTAATCGTGGCGTTCAGGGACCCCCTCGTGGCTTTCTTCATAAACGACCCTTCCGTGCTGGCTGAGGCCTCGAAGCTCATAATGATCTTCGCACCCTCAATTCCTTTCTTCGGGGTGTTCTTCATCGGTAATGCCGTTGCTAGGGGGTCAGGACACACCCTCCCCGTCATGATAATAAGCATCGTGAGGCTTTGGGTCCTCCGAATAGGTCTCTCATACATTCTCGCGTACCTCACCGGCTTAGGGTCCTTAGGTGTTTGGATAGCTATGTGCGTCAGTAACGTGGGTGCGGGAATAGCTGCCTACGCTTGGATAAGGCTAGGGGACTGGAAGAAGCCCGTCGTGGAGGCTGAGCACGTAAAGATGAGCGTTGAGGGTAGCATGGAGGCTGAGTAGCTCTCAGTCAATGGGACTTCAATCACCGATCATCGAAGAGCGCTTTCATCACCTGAACTCCTAAAGTATAACTTCTTAAGGTTTAAAAACCGGGTTAAGGGTGAGTTGAGATAGATGCAGTTGGCTAACTGGAGACTCGTGAAGGAGTTGATGCGAACAGTCGATGCCGTCCTGGAGGTGGTAGATGCTAGGGACCCTCAGTCAACCAGGAGCTTAAGGCTGGAAAGGCTTGCAGAAAGGCAGGGGCTTCCCGTCATTATCGTGATGAATAAAGCTGACTTGGTACCGAGGAACATATGTGAGGGCTGGAAGAAGTTCTTCGAGTTGAGGGAAGGGCTGAGAGCTGTGTACATTTCGGCAAGGCATAGGATGGGAACTAGGGTTCTCAGGAAGGTGCTGAGGGAGGAGGTGAGTAAATCCCCTCTAGCAGCCGGAGTTTTCGGGATACCTAAGGTCGGTAAGTCAACCCTAATTAACGTGTTGAAAGGGAGGCACTCCGCTTCAACTTCCCCTTACCCAGGCCTACCAGGGTACACGAAGAAGGCCCAAGTATTCAGAATAGGAGGGAACGTATACCTTGTTGACACCCCTGGAATAGTCCCCCCTGAGGGGGTAGGTGTTGAGAGGGAAATAAGGCTCACCCCTGTTGACACTTTGAAGAACCCTGTTAAGGCAGGCATCGAAGTAATAAAGAAAGTGTTGAGTCATAACCCGAAGGCTTTCCTAGAGGCCTACGGTATCGACTCTCAGACCCCGGAGGAGATCCTCGAATTCATAGCTAGGCGAAGAGGTCTAATCTATAAGAAAGGCGGTGAGCCCATCCTTCAGGAAGCAGCTAAGGTGGTGATAAGGGACTACCTTGACGGGAAGATAACCTTCTTCGTTAAGCCTCCACGACCTTAAGCATCTCCTCCTTAGTCAGGCGGAGAACCCTAAGGTAGGCATCGCTGGTTCTCCTGAGGTCGGTGTTTTCTCCCATAACCATCACGGTAATTAGCCTTGCGTTCGAGGACCTCAACCTCCTCTTAATTAAGGAGTCGTTTACGCTGTCCTCCCCATCCGTAACGAGGACTATATCCGAAACCCCCCTGACCCTCCCTGAACCTATATCTGAGCACGCCTTAACTAATGCGCGGCTAATGTCCGTCCCGCCACTCCCACCCACATTAGCTAATTCCTTAATCAACTCCAGGACTTCTTTAGGGCGGGACCTCCTTGAAATCCTCACAAGCTTATGGGGGATGCTGTCGAAGAACCTCATGTAGAAAGCTCTCCTCTCTTTACGCGACTTCATCAAGAGCGCTATTGACAGCGCCTTAGCCCACCTGATCTTCTCGCCGTCCATGCTGCCTGACTTGTCTGTGAGTAGGTAAATGGGTCCCTGCGTCTTCGGAAGGACCTTCTCGAAGAGAAGGAGCTTCGACTCCATGAATTTAACCTGGAAGTATATGTCTGGAAGGACTAGCTCTGTTGGAACCACCCTCTCAAGATCGGACCCTACCTCATACCCCCTTATCTCCCCCCTGCTGAACCTCTCATATTTCCTTCTAATTGAGCGGATCACATCAGGGACTTGAGTGAAGTACTCAAGAAGATCACGCACGTCAGCGTTTCTCGCCAATTTAATCACTTCCTCCCCTTCCTCAACGAAATCCATCCTACTCCCGACACCTGCCTCATCACCTCTCCCGAGAAGCTGCTCCAACCTCCTTATGTACGCCACCTCCTTCACGGCCTGCCTTACAGCCCTCCTCACAGCATTCATAACTGACTGGCTCTCTGGGCCTTCCCCAGAACCCTCACCTTGACCCTGACCTTCTTTCCTGAGTTCCTTAATTATGAGGTCAACAAGCGACGCGGAAACTAGTGAAGAAAGCGAGGTGTTCGTCACCGTATGTTTACGTATCTCCGCAGCATCATCCGACTCAACCAACCCCTTAATCACATAGTAATTTCTCTCAAGCTCCTCCCCGACCTCAGAGACAGGCTTAAGTATGGGGTATGGGAGGTAGAGAGAGTAAAACACATCTATCGCTAAGTCTATCGTTAACCCTTCCTTCTCCACACCGCCCCTCAACTTCCTCGCAACTGTTACTATGGATTCACCTCTGTACCTAGCGACAGGGCTGCTGTAGTTAACCCCCCTAAGAACCCCAGGCATTAACTCCTCCCCTTAATGATGTCTAGCGTTTTATCGATTAGCTGAATAATCTCGTCAGCAAGTTTCTTGACCTTCTCATCACTGCACTCGGCAGCGATGCTTGACACCCTATCACGCGTTGTCTGGAGGTCCCTAGATATCAGCCTAAATCTTGAATCAATATACTTGCTTTCGATGCCTCTTAGCGAGAGGACGTAGTTCATGATTTCCTTAACGTTGGTCCTGATTTCCTCAAGCTCCCTGCGGTACTTATATGATGTCTTCAACTCCTCCGAGAGAACTGTCTCCACCTTCTCTAACTCATCCCAATCCTTAGGCACGACGTACTTCATAGTTAGGAGATCCTGCTCCGACGCGACATCCCTGCCTTCAAGTACGGCGTTAGCGGCCACGAACTTGAGGAGCTTACCCTTCCTCCTGTCAGTTATGTGCAGCCCTCTATTTTCCAGGATCGCGAAAACCTTAGTTATCTTACCCATTACGGGCGTTAAATCAACGTTAAGCACTCTCTCGTGATACTTCCTAAGGTCTTGGATATCTAGGGCTTTCCTACCGCCGAAACCTCCCTGGAAGTAAACCCTTCTCTCCAGCTCCCACGACGCCCTCAGAAGATCCACCCAAAGATCATCAGGCACTGGGCGAACGAAGTGCCTCACCGCGAACCTATCGTAAAGCGCCTCAACCTCAGGATCTTCCGGGACTTCATTGCTTGCCCCGAAAAGAGACCACAAAGGAACCGAGATCTCTGAGTATCCGTCGTAAAGAACCCTCTCCTGGAGGATGGAATTCAAAGCATTCAGAATCGCTGAATTAGCCTTAAACACCTCATCAAGAAACGCTATCTCAGCGTCAGGCAACTTACCCTCAACAATCCTCACATACCTACCTTCCTTGAGGGCACTTATGTCTAGAGGCCCGAAAAGCTCAGCAGGCTCTGTAAATCTAGTCAGCAAGTACTTGAAGAACTTAGCGTTAAGGAGCTCCGCAGCCCTCCTAACTATCGCCGACTTCGCTACCCCAGGCTCCCCTAGAAAGACCGCATGCTCTCTCGCGAGTAACGTAAGGACAACTACCTTAGCTTCCTCCTCACGCCCGACGAAGGGTGCGGCGAGCTCCCTCAGGAACATCCCTAAACCATCTAGCAATCTCCTGAACCCTATTTCAAGGAGCTTAACCGCTAATTAAGTTAAAGGAAATAAACCCCCTCTAAACAAATCATGTGGCATGGGGCCGTAGTTTAGCTTGGGAGAATGCGGGGTTCGGGTCCTCACTCGGGAGGAAGGCGGAAATCCCCGTGGTCCGGGGTTCAAATCCCCGCGGCCCCACCACTTTGAAGCCGCTTCTCCGCATCCCCTCCAGTCCTCAGTGAATACGTAAATCCTGATCATTCGTTTAGAGCTCATGGTGAGGAGTTCGAGGTTAATTGCGGGTGCAACCGAAATTTTAGGGTGTATTAAGAAAGGGTGACACACCACGTTCTTTCAAGTACTCCCACCGTAAATCATGGGGGTAGATGCTTCGAGGAAGCCCTTCCTAACCATGAAACAGGGTTCTTTTCTCCCTTCATCAATCGCGAGTTTCCCTATGGCCATCACACCTGAGGCGATCGCGGTAAGCATTCCCTCCAGGCTTTGAGGTGTTTTAAGGTGGTATGCGTTGACTCCCGCCTCCTTAAGGACTGCGTAAGCGTTTACAGACCTCCTATCATCTCCAATGATGATGGTGCTACTTCCCTCCCTAAGTGCGTATATGGGTGCGTGTAGGAATTGTTCTGAGTGATAAACTCTAGCAGGCGTGCAGAACACTTCAGCCAACTTAAGGGAAAGGAACTCAGCTGCCAGCCTCCCCCAGCCTGTACCTACTAATACAGCATCCCCTCCTAGGAAGCCCTTCAATTCATGTGAAACTCCCTCATCGCTCGTCACAGCAGACGCATTTATGGTGTGGCCTAAGGCGGCGGCAACAATAGCCACTGCTGAAGCGAAATTCCCTATACCCACGGGGAACTTCCCACCTCCGTAAGGTATTCCCAGAACTGCGTCGGGCTCTACACCGACAGGTGATGAAGGCTCGTGCGTTACCGCTACGGTGAGGCATCCAAGCTGCTTCAGCGCGTTTAAGGCTTTAACGACCTCCTTAGTTCTGCCTTTAACGGATATCCCTACGCAAACATCGGCTGTTTCTGGAGGAATTACCTGAACCTCATATGGATCGACGGCGACTATTCTGTGGCTTGTTAAGAGCTGCATAACCTGAGCTACCACGAAGGAATCCCCCGCACCGAAGGCGTACCCCTTACCCCTTAAGAGAGCTTCGGGGACGCCTCCAATGCTAACCCCCCTTACCAGGTCGGGGATCCTCATAGCTTCATCTACTAGGTACTCACCGAGATTCACGCATTTCACCACACATTTATGCGCAACTGGAAATTATAACGGGGGTTTCCCTGTGGAACACGTTAGGGATGTTGAAGGAGGGACTCTCATTGAGGTTTACGTTAAGCCCAATTCAAGAAGGGCTCGTATAGAGGGCTTCGATGAGGGTAGGCTGGTGGTTAGCATTACTTCCCCTCCAAGGGAGGGCAGAGCCAATGACGAGTTAATTAAATTGCTGAGGAAAACCCTCCGCGCTAAGGTGGAGATAGTTGCCGGCAGTAAGGGCAGGGTTAAGACCTTGAAGATCCATAACCTGAGTGCTGAGGAGGTTAAGGAAATTCTAGGTAAGGAGGTCAGAGGTCGAATGTGAGGACCTCACCGTTGGTCGGGAAGAAAACGTTTTCCTCCCCGACAATGTCACCGAGCCTTTCTTTGAAGGCACTCCCTACATTCTCATCTGAGTGTACCACCACTATCTTCTTCAGCCCTGTGACTGAGCTAGCAAGCTCCATTAAACCATCAACACCTGCATGGCTTGAGAAGTCGAACCACTGAAGCCTTGCCTTAATGGTAGGTGAGCCCTCATCACCTAGCTTGCCCGTCTCCAGCAGTTTTCTTCCAGGGGTGTTCGGGGCTTGGTAGGACACCATGAAAACGGCGTTCTTAGGATTCCCGCCCAGCTTCTTTATGTAGTACTGAGCAGGGCCTCCCTTAAGCATCCCAGCGGATGAAACGATAATGTTCCCCTTACCCTTAACTATCCTTCTCCTATCCCCCGAATTCCTAACCGCTTTGAATTCCTCCACGGCCTTGGTCAGGAGGTCATACTTATGGATGAACTCCGGGTGACTCACCATTAACTCCGTTATGACCCGAACCATGCCGTCGAAGAAAACGTGGGCATCATCGCACCTCTCCGCCAGGAGAGACATTATCTCCTGTGACCTCCCCAAACTGAAGGACGGGACAAGCACGTTACCGCCGTTCTCCACGACCTCCTTCACTGACTCAATGAATTCCTTCTCTATCACGTCTCTGGGCGGGTGAGTCGAGTTTCCGTAGGTGCCCTCAATCACTAAGACGTCTGCCCTAACGCCTGTGAGGACTGCACCCTTAACCAACCTAGTGTCAACAGTATTGACGTCCCCTGTGTATAGAACCTTAACCCCATCCACATCGACGTAGATCATCCCACTACCCGGTATGTGGCCTGCGTTAATGAATTGAATTTTGAAGTCGCCGAACTCGTACTGCTTTCCGTACGTGACGTCGACGACGTTATCGAGCATTACCTCCAAGTCAACCTGCTCGAATGGAAGGTAGTAGCCTGAAAGCTTAAGGAAGTCCTGAATCATTAGCTTACCTAGCTCCTTAGTTATTGAGGTCATAAGTATTGGGAGTTGAGCCGTGGTGTAGAGAAAAGGTGCAGCACCTATATGATCCAAGTGGGCGTGCGTGATTGCTACCGCTTCCAATTCTGAGGGCTTTATATGGTCAGGGAGTTGAGGGATGTCTTCCTCACTGAAGTTAACGCCGTAATCCATTAGGATGTACCTACCTTTACTCCCTACGGCTATGGCGGCCCTGCCTACCTCGTGTCCCCCTCCCAAAACTTTCAACTGCATCTTAACCATGTCTCCATCACACCTAGGAAAACCTATATTATTTGGAGTAATAAGTGGATCAGAGGTAATGTACATGTTCTCCATGAACCCGAGAGACCTTAAGAGAATGATGAAGCGGATGGGGATAGATGTTCAGGAGCTCTCAGGGGTTAAGTCTGTCACCATCACTGCCGAGGGGAAAGAGATAATTCTCAGGAACCCGCAGGTCACCGTGATGAAGGTTCAGGGGACTAAGATCTACCAAGTAGTAGCTACGCTTCCTGAGGAGGTTGTGGAGGAATCCTCAGAGGAGGTGAGGGAGGTCAGCTTCTCGGAGGAAGACATATCCTTCGTTATGGAGCAGGCTGGTGTCTCAAGGGAAAAGGCCGTGGAGGCCTTGGAGAAGGCAGGCGGGGACATAGCTCAAGCAATCCTTTTACTTACAGGTCAGTCCTAAATTAAGGGCCACTTTATCTCAGGTTCGACGCATATCCCGGCCCTCTCGAACAACTCCCTAGCACGTTTCTCAACGTTCGTAAGTACTTCATCCTCATCCAGCGTCAGAACCTTCCTATCCTTCATAACGAGCTTCCCGTCAATAATTACGTTGGCAACGTCATCGCCGTGAGCAGCGTAAACCACGTGTGAGACCGGGTCATTCATGGGCATCAATTTCGGGTCCCAGTAATTAATCGTTATTATGTCGGCCTTCATCCCCTCCTCAATGGCGCCCACAACCCCCTCAAGCCCTAACGCCTTGGCCCCCCTGAGAGTGGCCATTTCTAAGATATCTTCAGCTCTTAATGCTTCAGGGTTCCTAAGCCTTGCCCCCTGAAGTAGGGCAGCGATCTTCATCTCCTCTATTAGGTCGTAGTTGTCGTTGCTAGGCCCCCCATCACACCCGAGGGTAACGTTAACCCCTGCCCTAAGCATTTCCGGCACCCTAGCGATGCCTGAGCCTAGCTTGCTGTTGCAGGAGGGGTTATGGCTTACATTCGTTCCGGTCTCTGAAAGCAGCTTTATCTCATCGTCAGATATCCAAATGGTGTGAACTAAGACGACATTAGGGCCTGTCAGCCCAACCCAATGAGCGAACTCTATAGGTGATCTCCCGAAGTCTCTTTTCAGGTACTCAACGTCTTCCTTAACCTCAGCTAGATGCATAGTAATCCCTGTCTTTAACTCTTTCGCTCTGGCTGAAATCTCGCGGAACAGCTCAACACTCACAGCGCCTGGAGTCCTCGGGCCGAACCATATGAAGATCCTCCCATCCCAGCCGTGGTACTTCCTATACAGCCGAATGGTGTCACTCATGCTGTACTCTCCGGTTTCAACTAAACCCTCGTGAAGTGCGTTCTCCTCCGTAGCGTAGTTCGTCATATCCATGACGTGCCGAGCTATCGCTGCCCTCAGCCCAGACTTATGGACAGTTTCAACTATCTCATCAACCCCATACCTCCCAACCATCCCTGTCTCTAGGAAGGTGGTGGTTCCAGTCTTAATCATCTCGAGCATTGTTAGCGTTGCGGAAGCTAATGCATCCTCCTCAGTCATGTTTCCCTGCAGAGGCCAAACCCTATCCTTCAGCCAGGGAATGAGCCGTCGATAATTAGCGCAAGCCTTAAGCTCCCCTGTACTAGATGAACGTGCGTATCAATGAGTCCAGGCATAATTATGTGTCTCCTCGCATCTATCTCCTCCTTGGCCCTCCCCTTGAAGTCCTTGTCCAGCTCGGTACATTTCCCGACAGCCTCAATGCGCCCATCGGAAACAGCGACACATCCGTCTCTAATCACTCTCCTACTCTTATCCATAGTTATGACAAACCCGCCTCGGAGATAGATATCTGTCAAGGCAACACCCTATTAATTTAGGGATTGTATATAAATCCTTATTACTACATAGATGCTTTAACATACAAGTGATTTAGACGTGGAGGAGGGGCACAGGCTTAACAAAAAGGTCTTAAGATTTAAGCATACTGTCCCACTCCTGAAGAACTTAATATTGGCTTCACAAGGGAAAATAAAGTCATCACTCATAATAAAGAACGCAAACCTAGTCGATGTGATTGTCGGAGATATCCGTGAAGCCGTCAATATAGCTGTCTGGGATGAGTATGTTGTGAGGGTCGGTTATTTCGACATAGATAGGTATAGGGGTGACTCAACCGTAATACTGGACGCACGGGATGCTGAAGTCGTGACTCCAGGGTTTGTGGAGCCCCATGTGCATGTTGAGTCCTCCCTCCTAACGGTTCAGGAGTTCGGTAAAGCAGTGCTTATGCATGGAACTACAACGGTCGCCGCTGATCCCCATGAAATAGGTAACGTGTTAGGTGTTGAAGGGGTTAGGATGTTCATTGAGGAATCTAGGTACACCCCCCTCAGAATATTTTTCTATGCGCCCTCCTGCGTCCCCCCAACAAAATCCGGCTTCGACACCCCCGGCCAAACCATAGGGCCTGATGAGGTTAGGGAACTGCTCAGCATGGATGAAGTCATAGGTCTTGGGGAGGTTATGGACTTCGCAAGCGTTGTTGAGGGGGATGAGGGGGTTCTTTCTAAGATAGTGGCCGCGAAGGAGCTTGGGAAGCTAGTCGACGGCCACGCACCTCAACTTCCGGAGGAACTCATAGTGCCTTACGCTACTGCAGGCATTGAAGGCGACCATGAGTCTGTATACATGTCCGAGGCGCTGACTAAGCTCAGGAACGGGATGCACATACTCATGAGGGAGGGATCCGCGTGGAGGGATGTTGAGGAGCTCTCTAAGATGCTGACATACATGCGGGTAAACACAAGGTATTTGATGTTTGCCGCGGACGATATGGAGGTTCTTGACCTAGTCGAGGAGGGCCACCTCGATAGGGTTCTCAGGAAGGCTGTGTCGCTAGGTGTTGACCCCATAACTGCTGTTCAGATGGCGACGCTTAACCCAGCCCAGTACTTGGGTCTGAAGGAGGTTGGGGCCGTAGTTCCCGGGAGGTTCGCCGATATAGTGGTGTTAGAGAGCTTCAGGAGGTTCAAAGTGAGGGACGTTGTGGTTGGCGGGGAGATCGTTGTGAAGGACGGGAGATACGTCGCCGCGGATAGGGGGAAATACAAATACCCGCGGAAAGCGTACGAAACCATGAATGTGGGTAAGGAAGTCGTCCCGGAGGACTTCAGCATTAAGGCGCCTATCAAGGAGGGAAGGGTAAACTACCTCGCCATTAAGGCAATACCCGGTAAGGCCTTGACGAAGAAGGAGGTCGTTGAGGTTGAAGTGGTTGAGGGAGAAATAGTTCTTCCAGAAAGGGGTGACTTGGCTTACGTCGCCACTGTTGAGAGACACCACGCAACAGGTAACGTGGGTAAAGGGCTGGTTACTGGTCTAGGGCTTGTTAAAGGAGCTGTAGCCCAAACTATAGCCCATGATGTCCACAACGTTATAGTAGTGGGTAGGTCTAAGAGGGAGATGACTAGAGCCGTGAATGAACTCGTCAGGATGGGGGGCGGGATGGTGGCCGTGCTGAACGACTCGGTAATCGCCTCCGTTAAGCTACCCATAGCCGGACTGATGTCGGACAGAGGCTTAAACGAGGTTTACAGTGAACTTAAGGGATACGTTAACGGTATGTTGGCTCTAGGGTTTATCGTCAGATGTATATTATTGACTTTTTTGTTTCGTTTT
>JAGHCP010000075.1 GCA_021160415.1 Desulfurococcales archaeon | reverse complement strand
CCTCCCAGGTCCTAAACCTATGCCGGGCGGAGTATGGCTAACCTTAGCAAACATAGCTATTCTCGCCGGGTATCTGCCCTTTAATACGTACCCTGCGAAAATCCTGAACGGTAATGTGGGGTCATTCCTGATGGGGGCTTTAGTCATTACCTCGGCCATAGCCCTGCGTAGGGAATACCTTCTACTCCTGCTCTTCGTCCCCCTAGGTTTAAACGGGTTCAGCATTCTATCATCAATAGGGGGATTCCTCAACAGAACTATGATGAAGGAAAGACCTACTTTTCTTGACGAGGAATTCAGGATACACGCCTCCCCAAATAAGGGGGCACCAGTAACTTTAGTTCAGCTCCTCACTCTGAGGACCTACTTGACCGAGAAGGAACTGATAATATCTTACCTGACCTTGATTCTGACATCCTCTATCCTGGCAATTCTGGTTTATTATTTCTTAAGCGTCACGCTTTGACTACGTGAAATCCTTTCCTAGGTATCCGAGTTACCCATATGTCTGCCTTAATCCCTTCATCGTTGAGTATCTTCCTTAAATTTATGCTTATTCGATTAGCTCCCGTAGGGTCTGCAGTGAAACCGTAAATTAAGGGCCCCCAACTGCTCTGCCCAACCCCCGAAGCCCCAAGCGCCTTCATATGTTGGGCGACCCTAGCACTTTCTTCGCAGCAAAAGACGCCTCCCTGAAACTTAGAGAAGTATTTCCCTGTAAGGCTCTGCACGCTCTCCACACCTCTAGAGAAAAGTTCAAAATCGCCTTTCTCAAGCCCCTCAACTACTTCCTTCAGGTGATTATAGAGCAGATCCTGCTTAGGGTGAGGAATCGGATTCCTCATGATCGGTGCTTCCTGACTTTCGGAGAGGCCCTCCCGAATAAGGGGGAGGACGACCACTACTCTCCAGCGCTCGGGTGTGTCGAATCTATGGATTAACTGCGGATAGTCCTTCAACCCTTCAAGGATGCCGGAGTCGATGACAACCCCCCCATGGAGGAAGGTATAGATACCTACGCCCGAAAATTTTCCTAAACCGACCTCACGTGCCAGGGTGAGGAGGTCATTATTTAGTACGCCGAGGGTTTGCAACCCCTTAAGCAGTGATAGGATTATCCTGGTTTTCGTTCCGAGACCTACGTGGTGCTTCACGTACCCATTAACGCTTATCTTACCGGAGAACCTCACGTCTAAGCATTCAAGGGTTTCCTCTATGATTCGCTTCGATTCCTCCGTGGGGGTGTTTATAACTACGTGGCCATGAGCCTGCTTAATAACAGTTAAAGTGAGCTCAGGCTCCTGCAGGGCTGCTCCTAACGATCCGTAAATGTATGGGGGATCGAGGAATCTATAGAACCCTAAATGAATCCTAAATCCAGCCTTCACCTTCGCAAGCCACGCACTCAACGTCAGCACCCCCCAAGCTCTTAAGCCAATGAATGAGGACAGAGGCCCAAAAAAGCTTCCTAAGTTTAGCCCTCCCCGCTTTAACATCACTGCTTAACCAAGGCTTAGAAAACCTGCCGACGAAGCCCCGCATATCAAAACCCGCAAGCCCTATTTTCTGTGCGTTAAAGTAGTAAGCCAGGTAAGCAGCTCTATCGCCATCCGTAAATCCTCCGAAAACAAAGGTTCGCGAGTCAACAGTGGGCACTTGAACAGTTCCGATCAACTCTACATCTGAACGCGTGAGCCATGAGAGAAACTCCCTCACCCTATCTATGTTATCCCCATGGGCATGAACGACGACTACACCTCTGAATGAGAGCAGGTCCTTCACAGTCAGACCGTCTAAATCAGTTACCACTATATCGGGCTCCACCCCCACATGCCTGCAACATCTGAGACCGCCGTCAGCGGCTATGACTACATCGTATGAGCCGGCATATTCGCTACACTCGACGCAGTTAGGACCAGCTCCAACGACTAATGCATCCTTACGGTTCACCGCAGCGTTGAGAGTTGCTAAAGGGGATGACTCGAAATGGGGAGTGTTCAGCATTGATCTAAGAATTAACGCGGCATCCAAATCCCTAACGAGGTCGTACCCCATATCACGCCTTATAACTTCATAAACGCTGTACCAGAGAAACGGGTCTCTCAGATCCACGCCTCCGAACCCGACATAATTATTTGCTAGGTGAAAGATAATAATCTAGGCAGTCAGCGGTGGTTAGGGATTCATGAAGGTGAGGCTTGCCGAATACTTGCGCCATGGTCATCATGAGGCTGTCGCGGTGACCTTGGGGGAAGGGGATCTTCCTAACGCTGCCCCCATGGGTGTGGATCTAGGAAGCGACGATGAACTCATACTTAAACCTTATCTGAAGACAGAAACCTTCAAAAATCTAATGAGGGTACCGGAATTAACGCTTAACTTCACAGTAGATTCCCTAATATTCTTCGATTCGCTGCTGAATCCGCAGAGGATTAAGTACATCCCTGCAAAGAAGGTTAAACCTCCAGTGATTAACGGCCCCATAGATCTCTACGTTGAGGGGCGTGTGGAAAGCGTTGAAGTGGACTTAAACCTAAGAAGGGCTTACGTACGGATTAGGCCGGTCAATTTATATGAAGGGCCTGGTTCTAGGTTGGGGTTTAGCAGAGCTGATGCAGCCCTCATCGAAGCCTTGATTTACCTAACTAAAGCTGAGGCGTTGAAATCAGAAGTAGGTCCAGAAGTAATGCAGGAATTGCTGAATCATGTTCGGAGGAGTTTGAGTTTGGCTGATAGGTTAGGTAGCAAGGAAATAATTACTGCCTCCCGAATTATTAAGGAACGCATGAAAAAGCTAGGTGTGGTTCTTGGGGGAGCTTAAGAGAGCGGTTGTCGTGGGGGTCATAAGCGGCACCTTCATGGGGTTCATAGATACTTACGGCTATGCAGTAACTGGGTACACAACATCTGAGCTGGCTGGAATAGTGGCTTCTATCTTGGTTCTGGTCATATATAGAGCTATTTATGGCCGGCAACCCTCAATATTCGAGCACGTTTTAGGGGTGATAATATCCTTCGGGATTTCAGTGTCGACCGCCATAACGTCCGGGATGTACATAACCTACACGATGCTTGCGGAGGTCGGTAACCCGACAACCCTGAAGCTCCCTGAATGGCTCTACTTCACGGGTGGGGGCCTGAATTTCGCAACCCTTTCCTTCTACCTCTACGCAACGGCGGTTTCCGCTTCCGGCGCGTTGATAGCGTATGTCTTTCATAAGCACTACATAGAGATAGAGAAGTTACCCTTCCCTATAGGTTCAGCTATGTCCGTCATGATAGAAGTAGGTAAAGTAATGCGTAGGAGAGCCCTCCTTATTGCTGTCGTGGGGGGTGCGGTAGCTGAGTTCGCCGTAATAATGCTTGGCAACCCATCAGTGGATCTCACACAGGCGATGCAGTCAATGCTTCCTGGCTCCTCAGTAGCGCTTTCCGCGGATGTGTTTATCTTCCTCCTCGCTTTACTGCTACCTCTCAACACCTCCTTAGGTGTGGGGTTAGGGAACATAGTGACCTTCACAGTCCTGACCCCTATCCTTGTGAGTGAGGGGCTCCTCATATCTCTCCCAAGCATGAGTTCCTCGGATCTGGCATCAGCAGCTGCTCCTTACACCGCCTCCATGATAATAGGATTCTTAGTTATTTCATCAACCATCTACTTCTATCAAGCCAGGAAGGCTCTAAAGGAAACCGTTAGGTACCTAGGAATGAGCAAGTACCTGCTACGGTACTTCCTGATAGCCCTCGGCTTAATAGCCTCCACAGCCCTCCCCCTATACTTAATATGTAGGCCCCCACCACTCCTTTTAGCAGTCCTACCAGCGTATATAGGTCTTCAAATATTCCTCGCTTTAGTCACGATTAAGGTCGTGGGTGAGGCTGGCACGGCTTCGCAATCCACGCTGCCAGTTGCTACCCTCACACTTTTCGCCTCTGGCGCTCGCCATGCCATGCCATACGTTCTCCTAGATCCCTACACAGGTGTCCCGATGCCTCAGTTCGTAGCAGGTGCGTCCCTGAACGCTATAAAAGCCGGTAAATCTCTTGACGTAGATCCTGAGGTCCCGGTGTTCTGGCTGATGGTAGCGATGCTTGTTGGTGCCCCTATAACTTTGATGTACGGGCACGCCCTCCTAAGTGTTTTCGGGGTTTCCTCACCCAAGCTGAACCTCCTCAGATGGGTCCCCGTAGTTACGTGGATGGATAGCGTGTATAGAGGTAACTTCACATCCTTTGACACCTTCTCAATAATCCTAGGCGCCGTTTTCGCGGCCTCGGTCTTCCTAATTCTTAAAGCCCTGAGGCTAGGGGGCGTGTCGCTTTACGCAGTACTGATAGGCACGACTTTAACCCCTGACGTAGGTCTTCTGTTCCTGATAGCTGCCGCCATCAAGTACGTTGCATTCAGGGCAGGCACTGACGTGTATGAGAGCCTTCTCGCCTACACGTCGATAGCACTTGCGGGGGCGGGAATAGGTGTTGCCTTATCAGTAGCGGCTTCCCTAGCGGGGGTGGGGTAAGGTGTTTACGCAGCTCTTCATGTTGGTTGTTTACGTGGCGTTGCTAAGCTTCGCTGCGTTCTTAGCTATGAAGTACGGGAAGATCGAGGTACTTCATCAGAGGAAACACGCACTAAACGTCAGGTCAGCGATGACTAGAATTTACTTAATGGGTAAACTATCGGCGTTAATTCTGAGGAAGCCTTTCACAGGCATTATCCTACTCACCATAGGGCTCTCAGCCCTCATAGCAGCGTTTTCAGCGTCTTCCACCTCAAGCGTTACTGACGTTACGAAGACCTTTGGAGGAGGGGGAAACGGCAACGCGTTCTTCGTAGAGTTCAGCAATCCTTCTCAGGTCAATACCTCCCAGATCTGTTCCTCTCTTCACCTCTCGGAGGACTCGTGTATTGCAATCCCATTGCTTCGCGTAAGCCTTTCAGAGCCTCTTAAAACTAACGTTAGTAAGTCCCCACTGTACGTCTTAGTGGGGGTGGAGGATAAGTATTATGGGTTGCTGACAGGGCAGATGCTTCCCTTATACTCCGCACCCCCTCATGAAGGGGTAGCGTATGTCGAGATAATGGGTTTGGGGGTGCATGATGTTGTTGAGGCTAAACTGGTAAATGAGTCTTGTGTGAGGGCCTTAAGGATCTATAGAGGGATTCCTTTACTGCCTATTGAGGGGTTCATAGGCTCTAAGCCCGTCCTTCCACCGCCGAAGTACGTATTTATCGCCCCCTTATCTCAGGTAAGCAAGCTATTAGGAGGTGCTGCGGGGGTAACGGATCTCCTCGTGCTAGTTGAAGGGGGGATACCTGACCTTCATGTATTGCTTAACGTGTACGAAGATCTTAGCAAGGAATACTCTGTTAAGGACTTATGGGTCTTCAGTGATGGGCAGGTCTTGATACTCTCAAGCGCTCAGATTCCCACACCTTCCTCAGTGGTTGCTTCACTCATAGCGGCTTCAATTGCTGTGTTGCTGTCCACGTCCCTCTTTAGCGCGGCAATGCCTTACCTTAGAAGCATTTACTGGCGCCTAATACTTGAAGGGTTCCCGCCTTGGGCAATGAACGTAGTGATGCTTTTCTATGTGTCTGTTGTTGTGTGGAGTATTGGGGTGAGCGTGGTTGCTGGTTCGTTAAGGTTTTTAGGCAGTGCCTCAGCGTTCAATGCCTTAATAATGTCTGCAGTCGTCTGGGTATCCTTAGTTGTGTATTCTTCGAGGATCTTCAAGTTACCCTCTCTTAGGAATGACGTTTACATACCTCCCACAGAGAGATACACCTTGCTGACCCCTATTAAAGACATTAAACGCGTTAAGAACCTAGTCGAGGACTCCCTACGGGGTAACGAGTTTTTCACTATGCAGGGGTTAGAGTCTGCTGAGGTTGGTGAGGAGGTCGTGATACATGCTAGGCTGAGTTATAAGGAATCTTGGGGTTCGGGGCTGGACGTAAGTGCCGTGCTCACGCCGGAAGAGGACGCCACTTTGATAACCATAACCGCCATCACGTGGGGGATTGAGGAAGTCTCGGAGGCGGTAACCCGTAACATGCTCGGCTTAGCTCTGTCGAGGATTGCGGGGGTGATTAAGTCTTGGGAGTAGATACGGTGATGGCGATTTCGGGGAAGCTGATCCGTAAGGGGAAAGGCTTCCGAGTAGGTGTTATTGTTTCCTTAGGTGTGGGAACCCTCATCTACTTGGTGGGCTCTAAAATACCATCCCCGCTGATAATACTCTTCGCAATTCCTTCATCGCTATCCGCAGTGTTCACTGACATGGATACCTACGAATCACTTTTCTATGCTTTAATGATTGTGGGTTTAACCCCTCACTCTATACAGGGAGTAGCCTTCCTGAGCTCAGCCTTGCTCGGTGCTTTAGTGACTATCCCTTACGTACTGATGAGCCCCATTTATTTCTTGGTTGGTTGGTTACTTGCGACGCTCTCCGGTTATGCCGGGACTAGGTACCTATTTAACTGGGTGAAGGAGAAAGTGGCTTCGGAAAGATGATTTCTTAGGTGGTTGCGTTGAAGGAACCGGTTGTCGTGTTGAGGAATGTGTGGAAGACTTACAGGGAGGGTGGGCGTACAGTGATTATACTGAAGAACGTCTCGACCACCATCTACCGCAAGGAGATTGTGGGGGTGCATGGACCAAGCGGGGCTGGGAAAACCACCCTCCTGAAGCTTATAGCGGGACTGGAAAGGCCTGACAGAGGGGAAGTGATCGTCGATGGGTATAATCTAAACATGCTTGATGATTTAGGGCTTGCGATGATTAGAAACACCGTGGTTGCTTACATCCCTCAGGACTACGGACTTATAACGGACTTCACAGTTTGGGAGAACGTGGAGCTTCCACTCCTGATCGCAGGAGTGGATAAGGGAGAGAGGGAGAAGAAAATATATGAGGCCCTCGAGTACATGGGCCTGCTCGATAAGGCTCATGTGACGCCAAGAAAGCTGAGTGGTGGAGAAAGGCAGAGGGTTGCTATAGCGAGGGCGTTAGTCACAACCCCTTCTGTGTTGCTAGCTGATGAACCCACAGCTAACCTTGATTGGGAGAATGCCGTTAAGGTGGCTGATTTGCTTCACCAGGTCAGCAGTGACTTCGACACAACCGTGATAATAGTAACCCACGATCCTAGACTTCTTGAATATGTGGATAGGTCGATGAATCTCATTGACGGGGTTCTGAAGGATAAGGAGGGAGTTACGTATGAAGGTCTGAAGCGTTAGTTCCTTCAGTAACTCACTTTTTTATTAACAGGAGTAAGAGAAACCTGAAAGTTCAGGGTGGGCTCTATGAAAGCAGCTATTATCGCTGGAGGCTTAGGTAGGAGGTTAAGACCCATAACGGAGGAAATACCGAAGGCCTTAGTACCTATAGCGGGTAAACCGATAATCGCTTGGCAAATAGAGTGGTTAAAGAGGTTCGGGCTAGACACTGTTGTGGTTTTAGGGGGGTACCTCCACGAGAAGATAATTCAGTATTTAGGGTCAGGGTCTAAGTTCGGTGTCAGGGTTGTTTATTCAGTTGAAGACAAGCCTTTGGGGACGGCGGGGGCTCTGAAGAATGCTGAGGGCGTCCTAAAGGATGATGTATTTGTTGCGTTGAACGGTGACGTCCTAACCAATCTCGACCTAGGCAAGGTTGTGGATAATGTTCGCCGAAATAAGGATATCCTCATAGGGATGGCTCTGGTGCCGCTTAAGTCGCCATACGGTGTCGTGGAGATCGACGAGGAAGGTAAGGTACGTAACTTCCGGGAGAAGCCCATCCTCCACGAGTACCTCATCAACGCTGGAATATATGTTATGAAGCCCGAGGTTTTCAATTACGTCCCGGAGGAAGGTGATCTGGAGAAAACAACCTTCCCCACCCTTGCAAGGAGTGGAAGAGTCACCGGCATTCCTTTTAAGGATGTTTTCTGGAGATCCGTGGATACTGTGAAGGATGTTCAAGAGGTTTCCAAGGAGATCGTTAAGTATTTTTCTTAAAATCATTTAAGGAAGTTTAATTTAAACGGTAGTTTGATAGGCAATGCTTATATTTCTTAAATCACTTAAGCAAAAATGAGGTGTATTTATGGGTAAGCT
>JAGHCP010000175.1 GCA_021160415.1 Desulfurococcales archaeon | reverse complement strand
GCTTTACACTGGATCCGTATCAGTAACCGAGCTGGTCCTAGGTGCGATAGTTGGGTTCAGCGTTGCTTACATATTCAGCGACCTCCTAGTGCAGGACAGCAGTAAATTAAGCATCAAGCGGTTAGCGGTGCTAGTGGCGTACGCGGTTAAGTACTTTACGGTAATTGAGGCTAAGGCGCACTGGTCGGTAGTTAAGGCCATCCTATCCCCTAAGATGGGGATAAATCCCTCGATCGTCAGGATTCCGTATAGAGTGAGGGACGACTATGCTGTAGTAACCATAGCTAACTCCATAACCAACACGCCTGGAACAGTCGTCGTGGATATAGATGAGGAGAAGAAGAACATGTACGTTCACTGGATCTTCGCTGACGTCGTGGAGGATGAGGAAGCGAGGAAGGAAGTGTCAGAGGAGTTCGAAAGCTGGGCAAGGCTGATTTTTGAAGGAGGTGAGAAGTGATGGCCTTCGGGATGATTTTCGACCCCTACGAGTTCGTGGCACTTATGTCAGGCCTCATAGCCCTAATAGGTCTATCAGTGTATGTCGTGTTTTACGAGCTGTTCCAGGAAGCAGCGGGGAGGAAAGTCGCTGAGGAGGGGACCCCCATCCGCTACTACCCGGTTATGGGTGGATGGGACGCCGACATAAGTGAAACTCCCGCAATAGGTAGATTAGTGGTTGACATCCTTCAGAGGGCCTGGAAGAATGCCTCGAAGGTGCTGAGCAGGGGAGCTAAGGCCTACATGCGTGACTGGTACGTTTATGCATACATAGTCCTCCTCGCATTAGTCGTAGCTGCCCTGATGGTTAGGTGAGGTGATCAGGATGGTTAACGCTACACAAGCACTAAACCTGGTGTTTGAAGCCCTTGTCTACCCCGGGTTGTTATTCACGATAGTTCTAGTTATAGCGACCCAGTGGTACTCCAGGAAGATCGCCGGTAGGATTCAGTACAGAAGGGGGCCGACGTACACAGGCCCTGCCGGTTTCCTGCAGCCTCTGGCTGACTTAATAAAGTTGGTCTCGAAGGAGGACCTAGTTAATGAATACGGGTTGAGGAAATCCCCGGTCGTCGTGGCTGCCTTAGCTATAGGGGCTTTAATAGCGCTTATGTTAGTGACGCCCCTAGCATATTCGCCTGTGATGGCTCCGTACGACATAATAATAGTGATATACATTATTCTGCTCTCGCCTCTTGCGCTGGCATATCTAGCCCTCTCACAGCCTAATCCCTACTCAGGGCTGGCTGTGGGGAGGTACTTAGCCCTGCTGATATCTGCTGATCCTGCATACACAGCGGCCCTGCTGACACCCATAATCCTTGCGGGAAGGCACTTCAGCACGTGGTTCAGCCTTTACGCTACTTCCACCGTCGCGGATAGACTATGGATTCTCAGTCCGGCATCATTCATCGGTATGGCTCTCGCCGCTGTAGGCGGGTTCATAGGTCTTCTAGCCATCCTAATGATTAAGCCTTTTGACTTCCCCGAGGCGGAATCGGAGCTATACTGGGGCCTCTTCACGGAGTTAGGCGGTCCAAGGCTGGCCTTAGCGTTCTTCCTGAAGTTCGTTGAAGATATACTGATGCCTCTGATCTACGTGATGCTATTCCTGGGTGGCCCGTGGCCCGCACCCTACAGCAACTGGTGGCTCAGCGCAATAGTTGTCCTCCTTAAGTACTGGGTGGTTCTAACCATCATAAGGCTGATAGAGAACTCAATGCCGAGATACAGACCTGACCAAGGAGTTAAGTTCCTATGGAAGTACCTATACCCAATATCCTTCCTAGCCTTAATAGTTGCTATAATTGCGTAATTTTTGAGCAACAATATTTATTGATCCTTAATTATCTGCGTACCCATACTTCTTAGGAAGCGGTGATGGTCAGAGTCATTAAGTATCCAGGCGGCGACGAAGTGGAGGTTCCGATAAAGGGATGGAGGGTCAGGGTATCAAGGATATTGAAGGTCTTGGGCTTAAAGCCTATGGAGGTTTTAGTGGTTAAGGAAGGAATCCCGGTAACGGAAGACGACTACGTAACGCAGGAAGATGTTCTAGAGATTTATGAGGTGATGTCAACTGGTTAAGTGCAGAATTTGCGGAAGGAAGGCAGTCATTAAGATTCCCTATGCGAGGCTGGCTTTATGCGGCGAGCATTTCCAGCAGTACTTCGAGAGAAGAGTTCTTGACACCGTACTGAAGTACGGCATAACCGTTAAGGGAGGTAAGTACGTGGTCGCGGTATCCGGGGGTAAGGACTCGGCAGCCTCGCTGGGCACTATGAAAGCCTTAGTTGACAGAGGGGACCTTGACGTGAAGCTCCTGCCCGTACATGTGGACGTCGGCATTAAGGGTTTCTCCGAAGCCGGTAAGGAATCAGCGGTAAAGCTGAGCAGGTATCTCGGCCTCGACATAGTGGTCATAGATGTGCGTGAGGCTTTAGGTTTAACCGTTGAGGAGCTAGCTAAGAAGGTGAGGAGGCCTATATGCTCGGTATGCGGCCTCATTAAGAGGTACTTCCTGAACCTTACAGCCCTCGAGGTAGGGGCTGACGGCGTTCTGCTGGGCCACCACTTAGATGATCTTTTCGCCTACGCTTTGAAGTCTGTGCTTATCGGCGATGGGAAGCAGTTGAGTAAGTTGGGCCCTAAAACAGAAAGTTCAGGGGTGGCGGTGGGTAGGGGGAGGCCTCTGTACTTAATCACTGAGAGGGAAGCACTTGCCTACGCAATCATAAGGAGGCTCCCCTTCTTAAAGATAAGATGCCCGCACGTTAGGAGGGAGTCCTTGGAGACTCAAATCAAGGCTTTCGCATTAACGCTAGATGAGAAGTACCCCGGCCTAAGGATCAGTTACATGAAGCGGTTAGCGAATGCGGCGCTTGAAAGTGAAGATCGCATTACGGTGGCATCCCCGCAGAGGTGCAAGTACTGCGGGATGCCTTCTTCCGGGGAAGTCTGCAGTGTCTGCAGCTTAACAGCGAAGGCTTTAGGAACCCCTAAAGGGCCTGACGCGGTTAAATATGTTAGGAACCTACTCGCGTCGAAAGGACTGAGGGAAACCAGAGAGTAGAGGTCACCCACATACTCACCTACTAAGGAATCTCTTAAAGCCTAGATAAGCCAGCGCCACGAGCAGCAGCCCTATCTTAATCATTAACGTGAGGCTGCCTGAGTTAGTCACTAATCCAAGCGTTGAGGGTTGGATGCTAGCGCTAGAACAACAACGAACATAACCAATCCCACAGCCAAGCGGAGTAGTTTGTTCAATTCATTTTACCAGGGCTTCATTGAAGCCGCGAATTTAACTCTGACGCACACCTGGCAAGCCCTCTCCAAAGGCTAGGAAACCCATGTGAATAGCTCTTCACAACAGGTGAATGAGGAGACACTTCATCATTTCTTTTCAAGAACGCATCCGCGATAAGGCATGGGTGGTAAGCCTGGTTGCTGTGATGTTCAATAAAGTCGTCAAGACGTACGGAAGTACTCAAGCACTTATGGGAGTCACTTTCAGCGTACCTAAGGGCTGCATTGCCGGGCTAGTGGGCCCTAACGGGGCCGGCAAAACGACGACCCTTAAGATAGCGCAGGGTGTGTTGAGAAGGGATTATGGGGACGTGAAGGTTCTAGGGTATGACCCGTGGGATGAGGGAGACTCAGTCAGAAGGTTAGTAGGTTTCCTACCTGAAGCTCCTCAATTTCCCTCCGCTCCTGTGTGGAGGCTCCTTACTCACGTAGCCGAGTTAAAATCCCCCGGGGAGGCTGAGAGGGAGGTCAGGAGAGTCGTCAGGTTGACGGGAATAAAGGACATTATTCGGAGATCCGCTAGGAAATTATCGGGAGGGTTCAGGCAACGCGTCGCCTTAGCCCTAGCACTAATCGGTGAGCCGAGGCTTTTACTTCTTGATGAACCGGCTTCGAACCTAGACCCTAACGCCAGAACACAGTTATATGACCTTCTTCAGACATTAAGGAGGGACTATGGCATCGATATAGTGGTGTCCACACACATTCTAGCTGAAGCCAGGGACATAGTGGATTACTTGGACGTGATATCTAAGGGCTTAGTCGTTGCGGAAGGATGGACATCGGAGCTGTTGAGGAAGGCCAAGATTACTGTTAGAGCGTCCTTTAAGCTAGGCAGGGAGGTCGACGCGAAGGCTTTGGTGGGGGAGGTAGTCAATATGTTCAGGATTAAGGGTGTGAGTCTTGAGGGGGACTTCCTCACGGTAGAGGCAGATGCGGAAACCATGGAGGGGATCAAGGAGTTCCTGGAGGGTAG
>JAGHCP010000160.1 GCA_021160415.1 Desulfurococcales archaeon | reverse complement strand
TTACGTTGGTGTCCGGGTCCTCCCTTAAGTAGGTGAGGAGGTCCGCATCGTCAACGTCTGCCTTATTGCCGTAGCTGACGAACTTGCTTATGCCTATCCCCCTCATGGCCGCCCAGTCGAGAACCACGGATCCGAAAGCGCCTGACTGGGAGATGAAGGCTATCCCTCCGTGCTTGGGGAAGCCCTGCCTCTCCGATGGGAGGAAGAGGGTGTTCATCCCGGACTTCGGGACGTAAACCCCTAAGCAGTTAGGTCCTATTAACCTCATGCCGTACTTCCTCACCGCTTCCTTCAACCTTCTCTCGAGCTCCGCCCCCTCCGGGCCTACTTCCTTGAACCCCCCTGAAATCACTATAATGCCCTTAACCCCTGCCTTACCGGCCTCCTCAGCGACTTCCGGGACATGTTTCGCGGGTACGACAATAACCGCTAAGTCAACGCGGTCCGGTATTTCTTTAATGCTTCTGTAAGCCTTGAGACCGAGGACCTCCTCAGCCTTAGGATTAACGGGGTATACCCTCCCCTTGAAGAATCTGAGCAAGTTCTTGACGAGTTCATGCCCTACCTTACCGGGCTTCCTAGAAGCACCCACTACGGCTACGCTCTCAGGGAAGAAGAACACGTCCAGCTCCTTCAACTTGAAGCCCTAACTATGTTTGAGGCCGCGGTTTAAAGCATGTGTGTTAAGGCGTGGCGTAAGTTGCCTCGGTGAAGGACTTCCTCGCGACGTAGATAAAGAACGCTGTTAGGGCCAGGAAGACTAGGAAAACAGCTAGAGAGAGGAACTGAAGCGCTTCAGGTGATGTCCCTGACCCGAAGCATATGGGGATGAAGAAGATAACCACACACCCAGCGAATCCTCCTCCCTCCGAAGGCTGTTGAGGTGCAGCTGGTGGGAGAGATGGTGAAAGCATGGACGCAACTATCAAGACAAGCCCGCCGAGGATCAACCCAACACCTAAGGCTGTGGAGGCCTTCATGGATACATACCTCCCCAAGTACTCATGGTGACTGCGAGGGCAAGTAAGGTGAGTAAAGCCCCTACGGCAGCGGCGATGTATGCCGCCCTCCTGTCGGACCCGAATATAATGGGGATTGGCCCCACGATCACCACACCTCCAGCCCTCACCCGCTTTTCACTGCTCTCCTCGCTTGGTGAAGCTGCGTAGGACAACGCTAGGATGGTGAAGCCTGCGAACAGCATTAGAACACCCGTAGTGAATAGTCCGAGGTCCACTGCCCCTCCCAAAAGGAATGATTAGTTAAACCGCTTAAAACCTTCAGGCCTAACCTAATGAGGTGTGGAGCAGGTTGAGGGTTGATAGGGATGTGAGGTGTGAGCGAGCGGTTAAGGAGCTGGTGAGGCTCCTGAACCTCAACCACATCGACCCCGACCAAGTCAGGGTCGTTTGGAGCCACTCCAATTCACGGGCGGTTGCGAGGATTTGGGGGGTGAATTCCATCCTGCGCGAAGGGGTAGGCACTAACGTCAGGTACGTGATTGAGCTTGTGAAGCCTCTATTCACTTCGCTCACTTGTGAGGAGAAAGTTAAGACACTGACGCATGAATTAACCCACATACCCCACACCTTCAGCGGGTACGTCAGACCGCACAATAAGTGGTTCAGAAGGGATCTAAGGCTCAACATGCGCAGGTTGAGGAAAGTCGAGAGGGAGACGCTCACAGCAATATGTGAGTCCCTCTCACCGCCAACGTAATTATGCCTGAATGCGTAAAATGTTGCTTAGGTGGGTGGTTTGAAGATAGTCGCGAAGGACCTGAGGAGAGGGAGTGTGAGGATTAAGGTCGAGGACGTCGATGACCTCTGGGTGATTAAGAACGTTGTTAAGGAGGGAGACGTCGTCATAGCGAGGACTTTAAGGGATGTTAAGCTGGAGGGGGAAGGCAAGAGGAGGAAGACAATGGTCGTTTCCCTAAAGGTTAAGAACGTTTACTTCCAGCCGTTCGCTTCGAGGCTCAGAATACACGGCGTCATAGTGGACGCCCCCGAGGGGTACGGCTTAAGGGGTTCGCACCACACCCTCAACATTGACGTAGGTACTGAGTTCGAGATAGTTAAGGAGGAGTGGAGCGAATCCCTCCTCAGGAGGTTGGAGACCGCAAGCAGCAGGTGGGTTAAGGCTTTACTTTTGGCTGCTGACTTCGACGAGGCGTCCTTCGCAGTCATGTACCGGCAGGGCGTTAAGTACTTACTTGACCTGAGGCTTCCGGGCGTGAACGAGAGGGAGCCCAGAAGCATAGAGCGGGTAGCGGAGGAGGTAGCTAAGCACGCAGTTAGGCTGGCCGGCAGCGAGGAAGTGTCCTACATAGTGGTCGGGTCGCCAGCGGTTTTAAGGGAGTTAATAGCTAAGAAAATCTCGGAATCCCCGACACCCAGGAAGTTTAAGGTCATAGCGGACTCCGTCTCGACAGGGGGGAGGCATGGAGTTGAGGAACTCTTACGGAGGGACTCAGTTAAGAACCTCCTTAAGGAAGCCACAGCTGTCGAGGTGGAGGAAATACTGAATGAGTTCACCTACCTCCTAACCGTTAAGCCCGACAAAACCGCCGTAGGCCTGAAAGAGGTTAAGGTAGCCGTCCAGCTAAACGCCGTCAGCAAGCTCCTAGTACTTGAAGATCTCCTCACATCCGAAGTAGGGGAGGAAATCGAGGAAGTCGTGAGGGAGGCTGAAGCAAGGAAAGCCCTCGTAAGAATAGTTCCTTCAGAGACACCCTCAGCCCCTAAGCTGAAGGGGTTCGGCGGGGTCGTCGCCATACTTAGATACCAAGTGAACCTCAAGGAAGTAGTAGGTGAATGAGGCGAGATAAGAGGCACTTAATCTGGACGTCCCCTTAAATTAAGGGACGGGTAAAGGTGCGAAGAATTGTTAATTGGTGATTAAAAATTAAAGCCTGAAAATCCGTTTCACAGCTTTCTACTAGCAACTATTACTGCAGCCATGACCGTAAGTGTTGCTGCAGCGACTAATCCCCAGTCACTGCTTGCTGTAGGGACTTCCAGCTCACCGCCAACTACAGCGGATGAAGGAGTATATACTAACGCCACAACGGTGCCTCGGAGATCCCTGATTGATGGCACGGTGTTTGGTGTTATGTATCCTGTCACTACGTTATGGTCCGTGTCCACTGAGCAATTGCTGAACTCCACCCAAGCACTACCGTTCCACCACATCAGCTTAAGCGTTTCCTCAGGCGCACCGCCTAAGTAGCTCTCCGAGTAATTAGCCTTCACAATAACCTGCATGTTTGTGGGGTCTCCATCCTCTACGTAGACATCGAAGTAGTAGAGAGTGTTAGTAGGTGGTGTCTCAGGCGCGGGTTTCCCATCCCTGAATATAGTCAGCCCGAATCTACTGGAACTCTCCCCGTCATTCGTTAGTGTCACTGACACGTTCCTCCAGATCCCTCCGTACCTGTCGTTCTTGGACAGTGTTAAGGTGTTTCCTGAAGGTACCGTTGAGGAGGTTCCTACGCCCGTGAGAGGCTCCCCTGCTGGATAGGGGGCGTTTAGCCATGGGGTGTAACTTGCTTGAGCATCTCCGAGAACCTTGCATCCAGAGCCATGACCTATCCCAGATGGGCCGTTAACGTTCCCCCACCAGTTGTGGGTTAAGTTATATCCTTCTGGAACGGTGTTGCTTTCCTCCGCATAAACGCCGATATTGTCGTAGATGAAGTTATTGAAGTGTATGTCCGGAGTCACTTCCTTTATGCTGTAGTGCTCAGTTCTCGGCAGTGACTCAAGGCTAGGGAGGTGTATGGCTTCATCAAACATCGTTAAGTTGTTCCTCACTATGGACAGGGATACGTAGTTGGGGCCTCGCAGATCAGCCAAGACTTCATCTAGATTCTCAATATATGCAGGGTCGTCATAGTTAACACCTAAGTAGGTGAAGGCCCAGACACCAGTGCCAAGCATCCTTGAGCCTTCAACAATCATAGCCTGCTTTAAAGCATTGCCCGCTACGCTCAACGACACGTTATTGTCCTGAAGCCTTACGAGGTTACTATCAGCCTCAGACTTCATGCCTAGGAATGCCGACGCGTTAATCCCTGTCTCAACGCTTGAGTTATTCACCATGTTTCCTTCTACAACCACAGTTACGGTGTTGTTCTCAAACTTAATAGTGCGCGAAGAGTCCAAACTGTTTACCCATATGTGGCCTCTAGCGAAGATCGCAGTATCAGCGCTTAACTCAGTCGCCGAATATATTTCGTTATTGAGAACCTTCACGGAGACTTTATTGTTACTCATGTTTGTAGTGACGCCGCTTATGTGAGCCCAAGCATAAATATATGCTTTATATTCATCCCAAATTCCCCCTTCACCGAATATTTTGTTGTTCTTAACCTCAACCGATACGGTGTTGTTCAGGAGTTCGCCTTCGTCACCCTTATTGTTTTCCTTAATCCAGACATTAACCTTTATAGGGGTGTCGAAATTGCTTCCCCCATCTTCATCGCTCAAGAGATGTATCTCATTGTTGCTGATTAGGATGGCAATAGTGCTTCTTAATATCTTCGCGGAGGTTGTTCTTTTAGCCTTTAAGAATATACTCCCTTCTATATCTATGCCTTTATCTTTAACGCTCATGTTGTTACCTGAGATCTCGAACTCCAGGTTTCTGCCGAGTACGGAGTAATCTCCACGATTTCGATGTATGTCTTCGTAACTGAATAACGCATAGAAAGCTTTCTCTACGTTAATGAACGTGTGTTAATTACCTTAATATTCCCAAATCCGTCATCACTTATTACGTAAATACCTTTCTCGACGTTCATTATGGTGCTGTTAGCTATAGTTACCTTGTTTGTAGATCCTATATCGTCTTCATGAGATACATATACACCGCACTCCAGCGCTGATGTCCCTATTATGGTGAGGTTTGTTATGTTTACTGGGGCGGAGGTTATTCGAATTGCGTCACTTGTACTATCACTGCCTGTCCTAATCACGAGGTTTTGAAGCGTCGCTGATGATAGCCTGCCGATCTCTATAGGGATGACCTCTTCCTCTATATTTGTGACGGAGTCAACTATTCTGAGGTTCTTGATGGTTATTTGTGTGCTTTCCCCTGAGACCTTGATTATGGTTACTGGGGTTGAATACGACCCTGAGGGATTTATTGTTACCGACTCGCCTGGCGCGCCAGTAATTGTTAGGTTGTGTTTAGCGTAAATCGTTAGGGTTTCGTTGTATGTTCCTTGATGAACAATTATGACGTCACCGTCGTTTGCGTCATTTATCGCTGAGGTAATGTTTTGATACTCGTAGCCCTCGCCGACCTCAAGCGTTGCTGCATGTGGAGTTAATGCGGATGTAGCCGCAAATGCGGCTAGGATTATCAACGATATTAGTAGTAGATTTCTCACCGTAAGGTTACACCTCATTGA
>JAGHCP010000045.1 GCA_021160415.1 Desulfurococcales archaeon | reverse complement strand
CTATAAAGATAACGGTGTCAACTATTGAGGGTATGACGCCTATGTCGACCCTGCCAATGAATCTCTGCACTGCATCAATAGGTGATGTTGCATGCACAACGCCTATCATGCCTATGCCTGCCAGCCTTAAGTCAACGTAGAGCTTGAAGTCAGGGTCGCTCCTCATCTCGTCGAAGACCGTGTAGTCCGGCCTAGAGAGTAGGAGGATGTCATGAAGCTCTTCCTCTGAAGCGTAGACCTTAGAGTACTGGGTTATTTCGGGAGGTAACCTCAAATCCCTAGGCGACTCAACGGTCTTCACAACTTTGTTCATCTCCATGTAGTGCTCCGCCAGCGCCTGCGCGAATGTGGTCTTGCCCATGCCCGGCGCTCCCGCGATGAGGATGCCTTCGGCTCTCTCCTCAAGCCTCCTCACAAGCTTCGGGGGGAGGTTGTAGTCCTCAAGCCTGAGCTTAACGAGGGGCTTCACTGCAGTGATTTCCCACCCGTCACTCATGGGGGGCTTAGTTATGACTATCCTGTAATCCCCTAGTTGAACTATGGTTGAGCCAGGTCTGTCAACCTCAATCATCGAGTCAGGCGATGTCCTTGCTGCCTCAACTATCTCGTCATATATAGCCTCAACCTCCTCCCTACTCAACGGCTCGTCGGAGAGCACTTCAAGCCTCCAGTGACCTGGACTGCCTTTCTTGGCGAGGGGCCGAGCCCCCTCCTTAAGGTGGACGGACATCGTTGAGTTATCGAAGAATTTCTCGAGCATGGATATCCTAGCCCTTGAAGGGGGATGGTAAAGCACCTCCACCCCTGCAGCCTGCGCTGCTAGAGCCTGCCTTCTCTGGGAAGTGACGACCTTCCCAGACACTGTCTGGGCGTACCAAATAACCAAGGAATCTAGGTCCTCAGAGCCCCTCCTCCCTCCAGCAACAACCTCAACTGAGATGCTGCTCCTCTTGCAAGCAGCTCTCACAAGCCTTAACTCCTCAAGACCTATCAGACCTAAGCTCCTCCCTTCCCTCGCCATGGAATTAAGGGCGTCGATAATCTCCTTAAGAATAAATACCCGTCCTGAGATCTCCCCGTCAATGACGAGCCTCCTGAGCGTGCCGTCCACTATCACGCCGAAGTCAGGTACGTATACCTCCTCACCTACATAGCTCATGAAACCATCCCAACTACCTACGTATTGAGTGAGGGGATTTAACGATATCGCTTAAAAAACGTTTTAACCCCCATAGAAACAACCTTAAGTGGTTGTGGCTCCGGTAGCGCAGTTGGTAGCGCGCGGGGCTGTGGACCCCGAGGTCCCGGGTTCGAGTCCCGGCCGGAGCCCCACCGACCCCGTTCAAGTCACGCCCATAGTTACCTAAACTACCCTTCCACTGTGCGTGAGGTTAAACCGGATAACAATATTTATGTATAACCCGAGTTCCATTGCTGAGACTACTTGAGGAGCTAACGTAGCGATGCAGCAGGCGGTAGGGGTTTGTAAGATCATTCTAGGCATGCCCGAATAATTACTTGAGTGTAGATCTTCAGTGAAACGTTTAGGTTAAGTGAGGATTCGGGGAGGTTTGTGTTTAGTTTTTAAAATCACTTTATTATTTAACCTACGCTTTAAGTGTCCTCGCTACGGTGATAATTCAATCATCTTCTGAAGGAATTTAACGCCGTTGGTCATGCTTATTTCCACTGATTTGCCGCACCATGGTGAGCCTGTCAGTTCGTTGTTCGAGATAACAGCTATCTTAACGAAGGGTAGTCCAAGTCTGTAGCACGTTAGGGCAACTCCGTAAGCCTCCATCTCCTCAGCGTCGGTCCCTAGTTCTGAATGCAACCTCCTGATGTATGTGGAGTTCGCAGTCCATATGTCAGCTGAAGCTATAGTTCCGTTCAGCACCACCCTTGGGTTGTAGGTTCTGTTCCTGCCTATTAGGTCTGCCGGGGTTGGAGGTAGGTGAATTTGCTCAGCTGCTTTCCTTGTGAGTTCGATGAGAGAGTTTGACGTGTTTATGTAGAGGAACTTCCCTCTGCTCATGTTGGGGAACAGTACACCTAGCTTTAAGTAGCGCCACGAGGTGTAGCTTTTATACATCCTGTTCCCGTAGGGAGCGATTCTTGCCGCAACCACTACATCTCCCGTATCTAACTTCTCTGTATGTGCGCCTGAGGTTCCTATGTTGGCAACCCACTTAATGTTGAATAACATTGCCATCGCCTCAACTGCAGCTGCGGATGCTTCTTCACCGATACCTGAAACCACAATTACTACCGGTTTCCCGCTTATAGTGCCTACGCTAAAATTGAACCCGTATGCTGCGAAACTTCTTTCTTTATTGAATACGTCGAAAACGTACTTAGCTTCGGAAGGCATAGCTACGACTATCCCTATTCTGGGTGTAGGGTCTCTCATAGGTAGGGAGCCCTGATTCCCTGCCATCATTCCTCTCAGAACGTAACCCGTTACACCCGAGATTGCTATCAGTAGGAGGGCAACGACTGTTAATATTTGCTTGCTTCGGACATGTTTTTCGGCAGTCAATGAATTTCACCATGATAAAAGGAAAGGAAATGATTTTAAGGAATTTGATTATGAGTTATATCAATTAATGTTATAAAGCTGGAATCTAGTTATTGAAGGTGTGTCCCCACTGCGTTAAGCAGGGTGTATATTCTTTACAGGTACCTTGATCCCTAAGCGGCGTATTTCTTTTTGTATTAGTGACTTCGCAGAAAGATTTACTAACTCCCTCAGAGGGAGGACACTGTCTTGGGGCTGAGAAGGTATATGATGAGCGTGCCTATCTTGCTTCTTAACTCTTTCAGATGTGTCGGGTAGAGCCTGAGGGGCTTCACTTCAGGTATGCCCAGTAACTTCGCAATTAATTTAATAGCAACTGGGTCCGATGTTTCCGCAACGGTTTCTTTCTCCGTAGGCAGGAATTCCAGAAGGATTGGGAGGTTAAGGTTGCGGGCTTCATCGCCTAGGGTTTTCTTGGCGAGGACTAGCTCACTCTTCCTGAACATGTGCGACCCGCCATCATGCGTCAAAACGTAAGGGATCTCTTCCTTAAGCAATTCCTCCAGGGTTTTTCTTTTCCTAGGTAGTGAGCTATTTATTACGCGTAACTCATCCCTTAAGAAATAATGAAGTATTTGATCTTCCCCAGCGCCTTCACTCACTTCCCGCGCCTCTCGAGCAGTTGCTTAACCTTCTTCATCCGTGTTTTGTCTTCCCTTTCCCTTTCCTCGAACTTCATTGTTAGGTACTTTATCGTAGCCTCAATTCTAGGTATCAATATGTTCTCAAGCGCGTTTACCCTTCTCCTAACTCTAGATACTTCCTTACCTATTAGGAGGATGGATGCCTCGATCTCTGCCAATCGGAGCACGTCCTTCATGAGGCCGCCGTAGCATTTCCCCGCCTCTTGGAGGGTGAGTGGATACGGCTCAGGCCGCAGTTCACCGGGCTCAACCTCTAAGTCAGTTACGGGGACCCTGACACCCGCGACGACCCTGGTTCCTATAACGACTTCAGCCTTCCTGATCCTCCCCTCCGAGTACGACCTGACCATTAAGGGTGAGGCGAGAAGGGAGGTGTCGGCTAAAAGAGTTTCACACTTCCTAAGCCTTTCGTGTATGGTTTGCCTTAGTTCAGCCCCTTCCTTAATGAGTGATATCAGCTCCTGTGAGAGTATTATGAGCCTGTCCTTCAGCACTTTATGAAGTCTCCTAGCTACCTTGATCCTCCGTTTAAGCCTTATGAGCTCTATCTTTGTGGGCCTTACCTTAAGTATCTGCTGGGACATGGCTTCAGCCCTTGCTGCTCCCCCTGTACTTGGGGTGGTACTTCTTTATCGTGTCCGTGCCTATGAGTTTCAGGTCCTCCTCAGGTAATGTGGCTAGGAGATCCCAACCGATGTCAAGCGTTTCCTCTATCGTTCTCCTTTCGTATTCGCCTTGATTCACGAACCTCCTTTCGAAGAGGTCGGCGAAGGTTAGGTATTTCTTGTCCTTCTCGCTTAGGGACTCAGTCCCTATAATGGCTGAGAGCTCCCTTAAGTACTGGCCCTCCGTGTATGCAGCTATTAGCTGCATGAAGACCTGGTAGTGGTCGTCCCTTGTTTTTCCTGGTCCAACGCCGTCCTTCATGAGCCTTGAGAGTGAGAGGAGGATGTCTACTGGCGGATAAACACCTTTCCTGTGCATGTCCCTGGATAGAACTATTTGTCCTTCAGTGATGTACCCTGTTAGGTCAGGTATGGGGTGTGTGATGTCGTCGTTAGGCATTGTGAGTATGGGCATCTGAGTCACTGAGCCCGGCATCCCCTTAATCCTCCCAGCCCTTTCATATATCGTCGCTAGGTCGGTGTACATGTAGCCTGGGTACCCCCTCCTGCCGGGGACTTCCTCCCTAGCAGCTGAGAGCTCTCTTAACGCTTCACAGTAGTTAGTCATGTCAGTCATCACAACCAAGACATGCATCCCGTATTTCCATGCGAGGAACTCAGCCATGGTTAGGGCGACTCTCGGTATGGCTATCCTCTCGATGACTGGTGAGGCGGCTGTGTTGATGAAGGAAACGACGTTCTCAACGCTTCCAGCCTTCCGTAGTGACTCCATGAAGAAGCTAGCTTCTTCGTAGGTCACACCTATGGCGGCGAAGACTACGGCGAATCTCTCCTCCTTCCCCTTGACTTTGGCCTGCCTGACGATCTGCGCCGCGATCCTGTTATGCGGTAATCCCGACCCGCTGAATATGGGTAGCTTCTGACCCCTCACGATCGAGTAGAGGCCGTCAATCGCTGAGATCCCTGTCTCGATGAACTCTGAGGGAGGCATTCTGACGGCGGGATTCATGGGTTCGCCGTTGATGTCTAGCCAGTCCTCTGGAACTATCTCAGGCCCACCATCTATCGGCCTTGCAAGGCCGTCGAACACCCTCCCAAGCATGTCGAGTGATACGGGGATTCTAAGGGTCTCACCCTTAAACCTAACTGACACGGACTTAACATTAACCTCGCCTACCCCTCCGAAGACCTGAATAACCGCCACATCCTTAGACACGTCTATGACTTGGCCTAACCTGGTCTCCCCAGAGCT